>DGHL01000051.1:232-4017 GCA_002392645.1 Prevotellaceae bacterium UBA3849 | reverse complement strand
CAGCGAAGATGCATGGATAAACTTTCTATTCTTGTATCTTCGCTTTTTTATGTAGTTGTGTGAATACGGTAAAGGTGGGTTCTAATAATTCCCACTGTCAGATTTTTGAATTTGTTTCAAGGGCAAAATGTTAGCTGATAAGGAAGCATAGCGGGCTATGTGACCGCGGAAGCTAACAGTTTGTACTGAAAGAAAACAAAAATATGACATAATGTTATTCATGTAATTAACTAATTTAACTCGTGGGAATTTTTAGAACCCACCTTAACTTAAACGATCATCTGAACTCGCTATTACAAGCGTATAAGTTCGGGTGGTATATTAATGCGTAAATAATGAATAGTGCAGTATAATACCAATAACGTACAGAAATCAATCAATAACATGGATTTTGGCAAAAAAAACATGGATAAAACAACTGCTTTTCTGAAAAAAAATCGTAACTTTGCAAACAGAAGATTAAATGAACATATTAAATAAAAACACAAAACACAGGATGAAGAAAAACATCGCTTTATTATTAATGTTCGCCACCATAGGCTATGCTGATGCCATGGCTGAGATGAACTCTAAAGACACATTGAACGAGGTTGTAGTTACAGGAACACGCAACGCTGCCGACGTTCGCCACCTGCCGATGACGGTAAGCGTGGTAAATCGCGACAGATTGACCATAGGACAGCAGATGAACATACTGCCTACGGTGATGCAGCAGGTACCGGGCATGTTCGTTACCAGTCGTGGCGTCATGGGCTACGGTGTTTCCACTGGCGGTTCTGGCGGCATCAGCGTACGCGGACTCTCAGGCGGTGCCGGTCAGGCCATGGTGCTCATTGACGGACATCCACAATATCAAGGTCTTTTCGGTCATCCTATATCTGACAGCTACCAGACTCTGATGGCTGAGCGCGTAGAGATTGTGCGCGGTCCTGCCTCCGTGCTGTATGGCACTAACGCCATGGGCGGAGTAATGAACATCATAACACATAAGTCGAAGACTGACGGCATACACACCGACGTGAGCCTCGGTGCAGGCAGCTACGGCACCGTGCAGGCAGAGGCTACCAACCAGATAAGGAAGGGTGGTTTCTACTCTACTATAGCAGCGCAGTACAGCCGCACGGACAATCACCGTCCTAACATGGGATTCGAGCAGTATGGAGGCTATATAAAGATAGGTTACGACTTTTCTAAATACTGGAGCGCATACGTTGACCTCGACCTCACGCACTTCAACGCAAGCAACCCCGGCACCGTAAGTGTACCTAAGGCTGAGAACGACCAATACATCACACGCGGTGCGGCAAGCTTAGTAGTGGAGAACCACTATGGCAAGACCAACGGTGCCATAAGCATATACGATAATTTCGGCATACACAAGATTAACGATGGATACAACGTCAACGGCGGAACACCGCAGACCGACCTCTTCCGCTCCAAGGATGCCGTGGCTGGTTTCTCGATATGGGAGAGCACAAGTCTCTTCAGGGGCAACAACGTTACCATAGGCTTTGACTATCAGAACATATACGGCAATGCCTACTACACCAACCGTGAGACGGGCCAGCGCGTGACTACCCAGAAGCGCAAGATGCAGAGTGCTCGCAACCATGAGGATGAGTATGCCGGATACATAGACTTCCGTCAAGACCTGGCACAGTGGCTTACCATCGACGCCGGCGTACGCTACGACTACCACACCGTAGCCGGAGGCGAGTGGATACCACAGGGCGGCATCATCATACGTCCTATGACTACGGGTGAACTGAAGGCTTTGGTAAGCAAGGGCTTCCGCAATCCTACCACCAAGGAGATGTATCTGTATGGCACTGCCAACCATGAGACTCTGAAGGCTGAGCGCATGTGGAACTATGAACTGTCGTGGCATCATCGTATTGGCAGCTTCAACTATGGCGCCAACGCATTCTACATCAATGCCGACAACATAATACAGACCGTGGGCGGCAAGAATATCAATACCGGCAAACTGAAGAACTGGGGACTGGAAGTTGAGGCGGCATATCGCTTCTCTGACCACTTCAGCGTCAACACCAACCATTCTTTCCTCGGTATGGAGAAGAAGGTTATTGCTGCTCCTGAATACAAGGGCTTCATAGGTGCCGACTATACTTGCGGCAAATGGACTGCCAATGCTGGTGTGATGTACATCAACGGTCTCTACACCAGTGCAACCGAGAAGGAGAATTTCTGCCTTGTCAATGCTTCTGTAGCATATCGTCTTACAAAGTGGCTGCAACTGTGGGCACGCGGTGAGAACCTACTGGCTCAAAGCTACGAGATTAACCAGGGCTACCCTATGCCAAGGGCTACCTTCATGGGCGGAGTAAACGTAAGATTTTAATTAATTCATAATTCTTAATTCTTAATTCTTAATTCAAAGGCTCAAAGATTCTATAATGAAAAAACTTCTATTTACACTAAGTCTATTATGCACAGCGCTGTGCGGTACATCCGCACAGCCTGGCATAGATGAAAGTCTGTCACGCCATAACTTCTTCTATGCCGGACAAAGTAAGCGCCTGCGCATGTTCATCGTGAAGGATGGACAGGTAAGCTGGGCTCACGAGTACAAGGGACGCGGCGAGATTAGCGACGCCGTACTGCTGACCGACGGTCACATACTCATTGCCCACCAATACGGTATTGCCGAACTCGACAAGGACGGCAATGCCATCTGGAGCTATGATGCTCCTAAGGGATGTGAGATTCACACCATACAGCCTATAGGTCGCACCCACGTGGTGTACGTGCAGAACGGCAAGCCTGCCAAGGCGGTGGTGATGGAGATTCCTTCTAAGAAGATCGTAAGGGAGTTTGAACTGCCCGTAAACGAGAAGAGCTCCGTACACGGACAGTTTCGCAGCGCACGCCTTACGCAGCGCGGCACACTGCTCATAGCCAACATGTCGCTGGGTTGCATACACGAGTATAACAGCCAGGGACAGGAGGTGGACCGCTGGACGGGTTTCCTGCCATGGTCTGTGCAGGAGCTGCCTAAGGGCAACCTGCTCATTACCGGCAGAAAGGGCCTTATACAGGAGATTAACCGCCAGGGACACGTGATGTGGCAGATGAATACCACCGAGTTTGGCGTTACGCAGCCACAGAAGACTGTGCGCCTGAAGAACGGCAACCACATAGTAAACAACTGGTACAACGAGTGGAACAAGACTCCTATGGACACCCTGAATGCGCCTGTGCAGGCAGTGGAGGTTGACAAGGACGGCAAGGTAGTGTGGCAACTGAGGGCATGGAAGAACCCTGACCTCGGACCTTCCACCACCATACAGTTGCTCGACGAGGCTGTGAAGCGCGAGCGACTGTTCTTCGGCGAGTTCAATGCGCAGAAGCCTAAGCTCTTCGTAGGTCCTAACGAGCCTATTGGCAAGGGCAAGGGCATACACCCGGGCAGGGTGGCATGGGTTCACGCTCCGGGCGTTGCCACATGGGACGGACACACCGGACTGTGGGTGGAGGACCGCTGGAACGACCAGGCAAAGGCTGATGCACTGATACGTGAGGGCGTGATGCAGGTGACGGGCGAGACCAGCCCCAAAAAGGCATGGCAGGCTCTGTTCAAGCACTTCAACAAGGAGCACAAGCGTGGCAACCGCGGCTATAAGAAGGGCGAGAAAATTGCCGTGAAACTCAACATCAACAATGCCATAACACACCACGACACCATAGAGCTCAACTCTTCGCCTTTCGTTACGCTGGCATTGGTGCGCTCCATGGTCAACGACGGCGGCGTGCGCCAGCAGGAC
>DGHL01000051.1:0-129 GCA_002392645.1 Prevotellaceae bacterium UBA3849 | reverse complement strand
ATAAGGTTTACAGGGAGTTCCCACAGGTGCGCTTCATCGACAACCTCGGCGGCGACGGCAGGGAGAAGTGTGAGTATTACCCTGAGCAGATAGTATATTCTACAGACAACGGCAAGATGGCACGCGGAC
>DGHL01000050.1 GCA_002392645.1 Prevotellaceae bacterium UBA3849 | reverse complement strand
ATAACATTATGTCATATTTTTGTTTTCTTTCGGTGCAAACTGTTAACTTCTGCGCTCACATAGCCTGCTATGCTCCCTTATCAGTTAACATTTTGCCCTCGAAATAAATTCAAAAATCTGACAGTGGGAATTATTAGAACCCACCTATAAACAAAAAATACACTATGGAGAAAGAATATGTAGTATTGGCACGTCAGGATGCCGTAGCGAAGAACAATTCGCCGTATGTCAACCTAAAGATAGCTTGTTCGGAGAAAGAGATGTTGCAGGTATGCGTGTTTGACACACCTAAGGACAAGGGGCCGCGCATAGGCCAGGTGATATCATTCATGCGTGAGCTGCGCGACTATCAGGGCAAGAAGACCGCCAACTTCATGGACATGAAGGTGGTGGGAGACCCTGAGGAAGGCTCAGAACTCTACAAGCTCGTGCCTCACCCTATAAGCCGTGAGGAGTGGGAAGGATGCATAGACCGCCTCTGCGGCATGTGCAGCGACAAGGCCCTCGTGGCGGTCATACAGGACCAGAAGGCACGCCTCTTTGACCTTTACCTGAAGTATCCTGCTGCCACGGCGGTGCACCATACCTTCCCCGGCGGACTGCTCAACCACACCTATCAGATGCTCCACATGCTTGAGGGCATATATCCTACCATGCCATACGATGACGGCATGAAGCTGGAGCGCTGCGTGCTTGCCATAATGTTCCACGACTGGGGCAAGACTCAGGAGTACACCCCCGACGGTGAGCCTACCAAGTACATGTATCTGCTGGGACATATATACATGTCGGCACAGATGCTGAACGGCATACTAAAGGCTGCCAACATAGACAGCGAGGAGAGCCGCCTCATAATACACTGCGTATTGGCACACCATGGCGAACTGGAGTACGGCTCACCGGTGAAGCCATGCATACCAGAGGCACAGTTGGTGAACTATCTTGACAGCATATCCGCGAAGGCAGACATATTCCATAACACCGGAAGCATGGAGAAGAGTTTCGCCCTTGGCACCCACGTTGTGAAATAGGCTGATATAGAGGCTTTTGCAAGGTGCGTTGTAAAAGCTATCAAATTACCTTGTAAAAGCTATCACTTTACACGGTAAAAGCATACAGATTACAAAGTAAAAGCTATCATATTACATCGCAAGGTAATATGATAGCTTTTTTTTTAAATGTAAGAAGGGCTTATTTTACTTCGACGTTCATCTCGTTGATGAGTCGGTCGGCATGTCCCCAGTGTTTCATCATGAACAATACGTAGCGTATGTCAACCGATATGGTTCGCGCCAGTGTGGTATCGAAGAAGATGTCAGACGACAGAGAGTCCCAGTTACCGTCGAAGGCAAGTCCTATCAGCCTTCCCTTGCCGTCTATCACCGGTGAACCGCTGTTGCCGCCCGTGATGTCTGTATTGCTTAGGAAGCAAAGTGCGCCGGGACTGCCCGGTGTGGCGGCATCGCCACATTTGGATTGCTGGTCGTATTGCGTAAGCAGGTCCTTGAACACAGGCTCGGCGAAGTATTCCTCATAAGGATTGTTCTCCAGTGAGCTGTTGCGCTCGTAGAGGTCTATCTTGTTGATCATAGACTGCGGACAGGTAAAGTAGCCGGAGTCGTAGCCACCCAGTTTGTAGCCTCCTATCTGACCGTAGGTGAGGCGCATGGTGAAGTTGGCATCGCTGTAGTGTGGCAGTTCTTGCTCCATGCGTATCTTTGCAGCGCATAGCATACGCTCCTGCTCTTGTATGCTGTCTTTCAGCGAGTCGAGCACCATGTGTATGTCAGCAAGAGTCTCCATCAGCGACATGCTGAACTCTATGCCTGGGTCGCGTGTCAGTTTCTTAGGCAGCTTTACAGGTATCTTCTCCGAAGTCATGAGTATGGATTTATCCCATATATTCTCCACATAGCGCTGGTAGCTGCCGTTGAAGTCGTGGTCTATTGTCTCGTAGAAGGAAGGCAGGTATTCGGCAGAGCCGCCTATGGTGATCTGTTCGCGGTAGTTCTTCAGCAATGCCACCATGGCCTCTACGTCGAGGTCTCTGTCCCATGTGTCGCTGTTGTCGCTAAACTGCACATACTGCTTGCGCGGCTTTCCTTCAGGTCCTTTCACCGGCATGCCGTCGCAGTATCGTGTGGCCCTGGTGGACAGTTCGTTGTTTGCGCGGCGTGTGAAGGTCTCGGCATACAGCGTGAAGGCGCGTGCAGCCACCTTGCGGCGTTTGTAGTATGATGCCAGGCGTTGCAGCGAGAGCTTGGTCATCCAGTCTTCCTTGACGGGGAAGGCATTGATGTCAACGGTGTCAATCCACTGTGCGAGCCTCTGCTCGAAGTCGCGCTTCATCTGCACTATGCCGATGGAGTCGATACACTTGTTCATGCCGATGGCATTCTTCCAGTAGTTAGAACTCTGTGCAAACTTAGAATCGTATTTAATGCGTACCTCTTCCGACTGGCTCATGTGTTTCTTCATCACGGCCTGCTTTACGCCGCGCACCTGCTGCATAGGGTCGTTGATGCAGTTGCGCATCTGCTCTATGCCGTAGCTTGACAGGTAGCGCTCGGTAGAGCCGGGATAACCGAATATCATGGCGAAGTCGCCGTCGTTGTATCCCTCGGTAGATACCTGCAGGTATCCCTTGCGGCCTTCTGCTCCAGCCAGCGAGTCGGCTACAGAGGTGCCCCATGGCACGTTGTCGGCGCTGTATTCTGCAGGTCTGCCCGTAACGGGGTCAACGTATATGCGGAATACGGAGAAGTCGCACGTCTGGCGCGGCCACATCCAGTTGTCGGTCTCGCCGCCAAACTTACCCATAGACTTAGGCAGGGCGAACACCAGTCTTACGTCTGGATAGCTCTGGTATGTGGTGGCGTAGTATGCGTTGCCCTCATAGAAAGGGTCTATCTCCACGTAGTATGTAGAGTCCTGGGCCTTGACCTCGTCGGTAAGCACCTCCTGCAGCGAGTCGATGATAATCTCGCGTCCGTAGCTGTCGAGGGTGTCGAGCCCCATGCTCTTGAGGCGGTCGGTAACCTCCTGTTGGTTTATCACGAAAGCCACGAACATATTCTCGTTAGGCAGCTCGTCCTTCAGGGAGTCAGCCACGAAACCGTTCAGCATATAGTCATTCTCTACGGTGGAGTGGCTTCGTATGGCCTCGAAGCCGCAGTGGTGGTTAGTCATCACCAGTCCCATGGGCGATACTACCTCGCCCGTACAGAAGCCAGAGAAATTTACTATGTTGGAGCCTATCCATTCCTTGCGCCATGCCCCCGTGCTATCGTTTGTGCATGGTTTCAGTGTCTCCTTGCCTAACTTGAAACCATATCCGCACATCTGCTGATATACGGCATCGGGTAGGGTGAAAGGCATCCACATGCCTTCGTCGGCATGTGTGGCGAGTGACAGTATGGTAAATATTGCTGTGAATATTTTTCTCATAGTAGAGTCTGATTTTTTTGATATGCAAAGGTAATAACTTTTAGCGAGATAGCCAAACAATTACGTATAAAAAAATCCCTGCGAGCCCTTAATCGGCTTGCAGGGATTTCTGTAGGTGGTAATTTGTATAACCCGTCTTTACTCCTTCATTGTTCTTTCCACTACAACGGTCACTTCTCAGCTTCAAACTTTATGGCATATATGCTCATGCCGCCGTCATAGTAAGATATGGTGATGTCACCGGCTTCCACAGCTGTCGTTATGGGAGTCTTATTCCTGTTGTCAAGCGTAGCCGTTGATATGGTCTTGCCGCCTTGCAGCAGTGTCAGCGCACGTGCCTCATTGCTGGAACCCGAACTGGCATAGATGGTAAGCATGCCTGGCTGCGATACCGTTACGGTCAGTGTGTTGTCCTCTGCATCCCACTTGCCACCGGTCTTCAGTCTGCCAGTGAAGCGCTGGCCGTCATGAAAGCGGCGTACCGAGGCATCAGCCGTCATCTTCCCTTTATTGTCAGTGGCAGTCAGGGTTATTCCGTCGGCCTCCCACTTGCATGGGTTGTTCTCAGAAAGAAATGGTGAGAACCTTATCATGTCCTGTGCACTTGCTGATAGTGCAAACACTGTTGTCAGGATTATTGTAAATATTTTCTTTCTTTTCATGGCAAATAATATTATTGGTATTATAGTATAAAAGCTTTTTTATCGTAAATGAGTAAAAAATGTGTGAGTGAATTACGTAAGTTTTAATTTCATCAAACAGAGTACTATGGCTTAAGTTCATTAAACATTGCAACCTCACTGTCAAAACGATTGACTATGCTATCAAATAGAGGATGATTCCGTTGTACTATAAGTGCCACATATTCCCTCATTGGTTTACCATCAACTGTCTCTCCTTTCACTTCTGAAGTTTTGATTGCATATTTCTTTTGCTGCTCATAACCACTAAACCAACGCAGGAACAAACGATTACGCATGGCCTGTTGCCCACCGTCTGTGCTGCACATATACAACATTACATCAGAATTGACTCGAAAAAACTCCTCAATAATACATATCACCGTTTGTCCTATCTTTATATCGTTCGGTGATTTTATATGTTCCGGATTTGCCAAATTAAACCAGTAAGCTGTAAAATACGGATTCGTATCCAACTCAAAATCCGCCCTATATGTTATTCCATTATCCGTTACAAAGATAAATGCCTTTCCATCAAAGCCTACGATATACGGCGAGTGCATGTTAATGGCGTCAATACTTAAACTATTCATTACACCGTCTCCAAATCATAATACCCCGACTCTTCTGCTTCCTTCAGTCCTCGCTGCCGAGCCTGCCACCATTCATTAGTTTCACGCTGGAAAGCATCTTTGCGTTCTCTTGCCTGCTGTAACCAAGCAAGCACCTCTTCGCGTGTGCGCTCTTTTACGTTCATCCCCATAGTCCGATAGTTATTATTATTTCTCTTACTTTCAATTGTCATGGTCGCTTATAGCGAAAATGCGAGTGCAATATTTCGCACGAAGCAGTTAATGAGTGTCTGCATAGCAGGCTCATGGTCGCTTATAGCGAAAATGCGAGTGCAATGTTTCGCACGAAGGTAATAGTGAGGGTCTGCACAAGCAGGCTCACGGTCGTTGTTAACGAATTACCAAGTGCAAAGTTACAAACTTTTTCTGAATAAGCAAAGATTTTGAAATCTTTTTTCCAAAAGGTTGCAAAACATATACAAAACATATAACAAATAAAGCCTCCGCACATCTTGAATGTGTGCGGAGGCTGATAGGTTATCTTGATGTTTAAGTATAAGTAGGTGTGCAAAATTATGCACAGTACTTATTGAGTAGTTGCGAGTCTGAAGATCAGAATGTCACGTTAAGGCCGAGCACGAACTGCTTTGCCAGAGGGAAGCTGACGGCACCGCCGCGTTCAGGGTCATAGCCGTCATCAAGTGCGTTGATGGTGATGAAGTTCTTGAGCGAGCAGTAAACGGTAGCATTTTCCATGCGGAGTGACTTCAGCCAGTTCTTCTCAAGGTTGTATGAAAGGGTGATGTCCTTAATCTTGAAGTAATCAGCTTTTTCATACTGCAAGGCTGGCTTATATGCGCCGTTTATAGTTTTAAGGTCTGAGAAAGTATATGCACCCGGAGAAGGAATCTTCGTA
>DGHL01000052.1 GCA_002392645.1 Prevotellaceae bacterium UBA3849 | reverse complement strand
ACAGGTGCTACTACAATCGAATGTTGCAAGGTCTTACAAAAAATCCAAGGAATAAGAATCAGCATCCTATCCCTTGGAATCGTATCATTATAACCTTGATGTAATATTACTGATTAAAGGTGGGTTCTAAAAATTCCCACGAGTTAAATTAGTTAATTACATGAATAACATTATGTCATATTTTTGTTTTCTTTTGGTGCAAACTGCTAGCTTCTGCGGTCACATAGCCCGCTATGCTCCCTTATCAGTTAACATTTTGCCCTCGAAACAAATTCAAAAATCTGACAGTGGGAATTATTAGAACCCACCTAAAAACAAATAAGAAATGAAAATATA
This sequence comes from Prevotellaceae bacterium UBA3849, assembly GCA_002392645.1. GTDB lineage: Bacteria > Bacteroidota > Bacteroidia > Bacteroidales > Bacteroidaceae > Prevotella. The sequence continues at coordinate 4,101 of DGHL01000052.1, read as the reverse complement.
CCACGGAGGAACGGCAATAGTTAAATATCCGGTAGTTGCTGCAGGTAGGCCGCAACTTGACTTCGGACAGGGGTTCTATGTTACGGGTATAAAATCACAGGCAGAGTCATGGGCGCAGCGTATGCAGCAAATAAGGGTGATACCTGGTGTCGTTAATGTTTATGACCTTGATATTGACGAGGTGAAAAAGTCTTTCCGGTATTACCGTTTTGATCATTATGATAATGAATGGTTGCAATTCATTGTAGCAAACCGCATAGGTCGTAAGGATATAAAAAAATATGATGTGGTAGAGGGCGGTGTAGCTAATGATCGCGTTGTTGACACTGTAGAAGCGTATATAGCGAATCTAATGCCTTTGGATATGGCATTGCATGAGTTGGCAAAACACCAACCAAACAATCAAATTTGCATTGCCAATCAGAAGGTGATTGACGAGTGCATGGTATATGTTGAATCCTATAAAATATAATGTCAGATGCTGAGTGATTTACTTATGTGGAATAAAATAGGCAGGATAGTTACTCTGCTTTCAGAGAGGCTGGGTATATCTTCGGAGCATGCTTTGGATATGTTTTATACATCAAGGACATGTAAGTTGTTGCATGACCCTTCAACACAGCTTTATACATTCAGCGATGCTTATATAGTAGAGGACGTAATCATGGAGCAGCAATAGATTACAGATATAGAAAACAAGCCGCAGGGAACTTATTCCTGCGGCTTGTTTTTTATTTATCCATTTATGAAAGCCTGTTGTGGCGTTTCTTATTTCAAGTCTTCATGGATGGCATTATTCTATTACCACGCGGGTCCAGTTGTGTGTGTCAGGCTCGATGCCATACTGTATGTTGCGCAGTTTGGTATAGAGTTTCTCAGACCATGGTCCTGGTTTGTCGCCGAAGGTGTATGTCTTGCCTGTTGCAGGGTCGTCAATCTTAGAGATTGGTGAGATAACTGCAGCTGTACCGCAAGCGCCAGCCTCCTCGAATGTCTCCAACTCCTCTTCTGGTATCTGGCGACGCTCTACCTTCATGCCGAGGTCCTCAGCCAGCTGCATGAGTGACTTGTTAGTGATAGAAGGCAGGATAGAGGTTGACTTAGGAGTGATGTATGTATTGTTCTTGATACCGAAGAAGTTGGCTGCGCCAGCCTCGTCGATGTACTTCTTCTCCTTTGCGTCGAGGTAGAACTCACATGCGTAGCCCATGTCGTGAGCCTGCTTGTTAGCCTGCAGCGAAGCAGCATAGTTGCCGCCCACCTTATATATACCGGTGCCGAGTGGGGCAGAGCGGTCGTAGTCGCGTATGATGACGTATGGGTTTGCAAAGAAACCACCCTTGAAGTATGGACCTACCGGTGTGACGAAGATGAGGAACAGGTATTCCGTTGCAGGGTGAACGCCAACCTGCGCTGATGTACCGATGAGCAGAGGGCGCACGTAGAGTGTGGCACCGCTCTCGTATGGCGGTATGAACTCCTGATTGAGTCGTACCACCTTGTCAACCATCTCATTGAACTTCTCCGTTGGCAGCTCAGGCATCAGTATGCCGCGGCATGTTGACTGCAGGCGTGCAGCATTCTCGTCGGTACGGAACACGCGCACCTTGCCGTCTGGGCAGCGATATGCCTTGAGTCCCTCGAATGCCTCCTGACCATAGTGCAGGCAGGTAGCAGCCATGTGCATAGGGATGGTTTCTTCAGATGAAATTTCTATTTCACCCCACTTGCCGTTGCGATAGTAGCAACGAACGTTGTAATTAGTTTTACGGTAGCCAAAACCAAGGTTACCCCAGTCTAAGTTCTCCATGTCTAAGTATGTTTTATTTCTTAATAACCTTATCAGTTGTTATTGTTCCGTTGGTATATGTTATACGGCGGATGTTCACGCCTGTCTGCGGTGTGTTTACCTGCATGCCGTCGAGTGTGAAGTACTCTACCTTGCTGATAGCCGAAGCCTGCTGCTGTATGCTGCCTATGGCTGTGGCTGTGGCAGGATAGTATTCGTTGACGCTTACGTCGGCGTCGGCATTGCCGCCTTTTACGATGTCCTCCACTATGCTGTTGAGATATACCTCAAGGTTGGTGTACCATCCTTTTGAGTCGAGGGTACGTGTCACAGCATCGTTTGCACTGTTCTTATTGAGACCGTTGGCATCCTCCCATGCATCTGGCATGCCGTCCTGGTCAGTGTCCCAACCTGAGGCACGGCTCTCGGAATTTAGTTCCGGGTATGCCACGAGTTTGCTGTCGATGGTGGCAGCAGGGTCCTGTATCAAGTCGATGATGCCAGGCAATGGTGTCACTGCAGAGCCATCCTTCGGACTTACCGTAACGGTGCCGGTGTAGTTGTATGTGCCGGTCTTAGCCTCCTCGGCATAGCGTGCATCTATGGCATCGCGCACTAATGACGCACCGCAGTATTGCAATACCTTCTCGTATGCGTTCTGGGCAGAGTGTGTGGTGACTTCGCCGCACTCTATAGGCTCGGTCATCTTTACAGGTACGCAATCTACATTGTTAATCTTAGTATATGTCACGCCAGAGCCATAGTAGTGGTTGGCGTCAGGAATATACATCTCACCGTTGAGATATGACAAGCCGTCGTCAGAGCATATTACACCTTTCCAGTCGTAGTTCTCTGAAGGCGTAGCCTTTGATACGTAGTTGCCGTTGATGTAATAGCGTGAGGCATAGCCCCAGTAAGTTGAGTTGTCGCTTGAGTTGCCGCTGTTGCCAACGCTGATGTTTGTTACTATCTTAGGGTTTGAGGTTGCGGGACCACCTTTGTAATAGTTGTTCACCATGTTGATTTGTCCGCCGCCAGGACCGCCGTAGCAACCGCCAGTGCCCCAGTTATACATTACGCAGTTACGGAAATCCACGCGTTCTGCCTGTATGCAGTTTTCGTATAGCTGTGTGTCGAGGTTGCCGGTGTAGTTGTATCGTGCGCCATTGAAACGTGGCACGCGGTTTTGCATGTGCAGCAACATGTTGTGGTGGAAAGAAGCACCCTTGCCTCCCCATATACCACCGTATGAGTGCTCGCCTTTTTGGTGACCAGGGTTACGAAGAGCCTCACCCAACATGCACCATTGCATGGTGAAGTCTTGGTTGTCATAGAAAGAGGCAAGTTCGTCAATGCTCCAAGAGAAAGAGCAGTGGTCCAGGATGATGTTCTTGTGTTGTCTGCCCCATGCTGCGTCAGCGCCGTCGTTCACATTCTTTATCTGTGAGCGACGAAAGCGTATGAAGCGTACTATCACGTTGTCACATCCTGTGAATGATACCGTATAGTAACGTATGGTGATGCCGTCGCCTGGAGCCGTCTGTCCTGCTATGGTGCAGTTGCTTGGTATGCTGAGGTCTTTTGTCAGGTCTATGTATCCGCTGACGTCGAAGACGATTGTGCCGGGCATGGTCTGCTTCAGTGCCCATCGCAGTGAGCCTTTGCTGGTGTCGTCGGCAAGACGTGTGACGTGATATACACGTCCGGTAGTTGCCGTTCTGCCACCAGTGGTGGTGTATCGTGCGAAGCCTTCTGCGCCTGGGAAGGCCGGAATGTTGTCAGCCGATGCTGCTACTGTTGACAGTGAAAACAGTATGGCTGCGAAAGTGTATTTCAGATTCATATTCAAATATTTAATGTTTGAATATGCAAAATTACACTTTTTTCTTGAAATGACCAAATAATAAGACAATAAAAAAAGCCCACAGGCATATACAGCTTGCAGGCTTTTTATATCTTTTGAATTATCTGAAGGTGGGTTCTATAAATTACCACCGTAATGTTATACTTAAAGTGTGGATTGACGTTTTGCCATCTTTTCGTTTTCTTTCGGTGCAAACTGTCAGCATCTTCGGTCACATAGCCCGCTATGCTCCCTTATCAGTTAGCATTTTGCCCTCGAAACAAATTCAAAAATCTGACAGTGGGAATTATTAGAACCCACCTTACATCAGTTTTCCTTTAGCTGCAAGTGTGTCATAATTGTTGTTCAGGTTACGCCAATCCGTCTTGGTCTGAGGATTGATGCCATTGATGTACTTCTCGATATTTGTATAGCCATCACCATTGCAGTCTTTCACGGCATCGGAGGG
>DGHL01000075.1:313-35592 GCA_002392645.1 Prevotellaceae bacterium UBA3849 | reverse complement strand
GACGATGACAATCCGAAGACCGACGGATACAGTGTTACGACGGTCAGCGAGGCTCCGTCGTGGCAGATAGACTGGCAGGCTGACGATGCCCGTCCACAGTGGCAGGAGCCTGACATACAGAACTACGAGAACTGGAGCATAGTGAAGGTGCAGATAGAAGATGCCCTGAAGCCATATACCAGTACCGATGACCGCCTGGCTGTCTTTGTGTCGGGCGAGTGTCGCGGTGTGAACAGTCCCGCTATCGACCATGGCAGCCAGGATGCAAATACCACCACCTATCTACTAAAGGCATGGGGTAACGAGAGCGAAGGCCAGCAGCTGTATGTCACAATGAAGTACTACTGTGCACGGCTGAAGCAGGTGTTCACGCGTTCGGGCACCATTACTTACCAGTCAGGGTATGTCATAGGAGTGGAAACCGACTTCATACCGCAGTTCACCTTTGGTTCGTCAAAGTACCCCGTGGTGATGACATACGGTGCAGACTATCTGCTGAACATGATTTCCGTCATCCCTGCCGCCGGCGACCTCATTGCCGCCTTTGTGGGCAGCGAGTGCCGTGGAGTTACGCAGCTGACGGCTGTCAACCCATCGCTCTCCTTGACAGTCTTCGGTCGCACCGTGGGTGAGAGCGTCACCGTGAAGTATTACCAGGCATCCACTGGCAAGGTCTTCACCTTCCAGAATGTTGCCAAGACAGAGAATCAATAATTTAGGGAGTTAATTCCCACTGTCAGATTTTTGATTTACATATTTAGCGTACAAGTATCTGCATGCTGATCGTTGCTATGGCGAGTGAAATTCACTCCTGGCACCGTCGGTTAATGGCAGCGCTACCAGAAAAAGATAAAAGCAGAGTCATTACATGACTCCGCTTGCAAGGTATGCTTTTACTTTTTGCATGATTTTTGCCCTTTTTCCTTACACTTTGATTTTTCGCACCTCAAATTCCTTGCGATGAAATCCTTTCGACGGGAAATTATTTTGAAAATCGGGCAAAATTCCAACGCTCGTAACTTACTGATAATCAGCAATGGGATTTTTCGTAAAATGTAAAAGCTATCGTTTTAGGTTGTAAAAGCTATCATATTACCTTGTAAAAGCATAGCTTTTACAGTGTGAAAGCTATCGAATTACATCGCAAAAGCTATCATATTACGTTGTCCGGGTTGGTAAAATACGATTAATTTTACCAACCCGGACAATATTTTTTACCAACTTTAGCATTTTGAGAGCTATTTTCCTCCTCCCTTTTCTCTATTTAGCATCGTGAAGCCGAACGCCCTAAGAAATCACTTTGTCACTAAAACAACCCTTTTAGTGACAAAGTGATTTGAATTATTCCCCCATAAAGATGTAGTTTTACATTTTAGGAGTCATGCTTTGATTCAGAATAATTTACTTGAATAACCAACCCTTTGACAATAAAACGGGGAGAGGAGCGTTATTTTAAAAAGGCAGATGTTATAAGATATGATGAATGGCGCAAGACTGAGACATAGTTTCATGACATACCTGCTGACGGCTATGGTGCTGTCGGTGCTCTCTGGCATGCTCTGTGGTGTCAGGGCGCAAGGCTGCGTGGACTATGGCGGCGAAAGGAGCGAGGAGTGCCTTGACAATCGCGACGCTCTGTGCCACGGCATCATGGAGGAGCACCGCCGCACGGTGGCAAACTCTGTATTCAGACCTGTATCACAGTCGCGCGTGGCATCGCCGAGACAGGTGAAGCTGACGCCTACACACGGGGGAAAACCACATTCTCCCCATAGTGGAAACAAATCGTATAACCCTGTTTACCATGCCTGCACACTCATGGCTGACCGCACCCTGGCGATGCGGACGGTGGGTGTGTCGTCTCCACGCTTGTACTACGTCATAGCGTTGAGGCGCCTTCTTTGTTAGTCACATTATTATAATATAGCAGTCTTACTGCGGAGACACACACTTTAACTCTACTTTGCAAACTCAACGTGTCTCCGCAGGTGGGCTGCGTTTTTTGTTTATGGTAGATAGAGGGAGGTTTTTAGTAATAATCAAACAAAGACATTTGACAAAGATGGCAAATATAAAGAATATGCGGATGTGGGACACCATCCGTAAGGATAAACGTATAGTGACAAAATCATCATGGTTTGGACTGCGCACCACTGCGTTCTATGCACCCACGCATAGCGTGATAGAGGCAAGGAAGATAGAGTACACACCCGGCGACGGTGAGCGTCTGCTACACATACTCACCAGCCAGCGTGACGTTATGCTGCAGTCACTGAGCAAGTTCAGCGCACAGCCCACGGTAAACGGCAACTACATGCTTGAGCTGTGCCGCTCGCGCGACGGTTCCTTTGCCGCCTTCCAGCTGTTGCAGTTCAAGCAGATGATATACGAACCCGTTACCGCCCTCTTCATCCTCGACGGAATAGAGGCAGAGGCAGTCGCCAACATCGCTGCGCAGGGATGACAACGCCATACATCTGAAATGGCTCGCAAAGGCATCTGTATATAAATTAAGGTGTGAATCCAAATAATGGGTTCACACCTTAATTTATTATAAGGCTTGTGAAAGCTGAGTAAAGATTATTCTCATCCAAACAAGTCCTTGGCTGTCAGTTGACTGTGTACGAATGTTGTGTGGATGCCTTTCTTCAATCCAACTGGTGTTATGAATGTATGTACAGCACCACGCTTTAGGTTTGTAAGCTCCATAAACAAATTCTTACGTTGTTGTAGGCGCTCCTCATATTCTTTTGTTATGACAAAGGGACGCTCGCTGAATTTCATTTCTATTAAGTGAACAATCTTATCTGCCCGCTTAATCACCAAGTCTATCTGTGCTCCCTTACGTTGGTCTCCTTGTGCAGGGACAAAGCGCCATGATGAGGCTTCTGTTGCCATGCCAGAAATCCCTAATCCTTGTTTTATTTGTGGAAGGTGGTGTAGGCATACCTCTTCAAATGTAAAGCCTTCCCATGATTCTACGCTTCTGTCTGTGAAATGATGTTGCCAATATTGTTCGTCTCTTGAATTGTTCCCATCTACGTAGCGTAGATAGAATAATGTATAGAAGTCTGCCAGGCGATATAGCGTAAGTTTGTTTTTATTGCCATACTGGGCATAAGATGTAATGAAGTCGCAACGTTCCAGGTTATCAAGCATCTTGGTCAGGCCCCCTCCACTGTAACCAGTTGCTTTTTCTATCTCTGCACGCATAAATCCCTGGCGTTTTGTGGCAAGAAGCTTAACGATGTTGATATACCTGTCCGCCTTGTTGAACAATGCATTATAGAGTTCGTCAAATTCATTACACAAATCTCCACCACGACGGAATATGAGTGAATCCACATTCTCTGGCAGACTAAGGTATGGACGCAGCAGGCTCAGATAATAAGGAACGCCACCAAAAAGCATATAGCATTGCAGAATCTGGTAGTCATCCCATTCGAAACCATGATCTTCCAGATAGGCTTTACACTCTTTTAAATAAAATGGTCGCAAGTAGATATGGTGGGTTATGCGATTATGTAGTCCACCCTGGTTGTCTTCTATTTTTTCTTTCATCCAGCTTGTGGCACTTCCACAGGCTATAAAGACTATGTCATCGCGATTTTGCACCCAGTTTGCCCAGAAATATTCCAGCTCCGCCAGGAATTCGCTACCATGCGTATCCATCCAAGGCATCTCGTCAAAGAAAACCACCTTGCGTGCCTCCTTACAACCCTCCAGATGTTTCTCAAGACACAAGAAAGCATCATGCCAATTGCCTAAATTATCAGGAATTATCTCTTTTATTCCATATTGTAAGAGAGCCTCCCTGAAATTTTGCAGTTGTGCCTCTTTGCTTTGTTTGTGTGCACCTACATAGTGAAAACTATATGTGTCGTTAAAAAACCTCCGCACAAGGAATGTCTTACCTACTCGACGGCGACCATACATCACTATCAGCTCTGAGCGTTGAGATTTCATCGCCCATTTTAATTCATCAAATTCGCGCTCGCGTCCTATAAGCTTATCCATACTATATTATTGTTTTGGTTACAAAATTAATTCTTTTTCAACAAACTACCAACGATTTTTGTCCAAATGTGGGTAAAAAGTAGAGATTTGGACGAAAATAAGGCGATTTTTGTCCAAATGTGGGTAAAAAGTAGAGATTTGGACAAAAATACCACTGAAGGATTGAAGAATTGAAGAATGGAAGAATTCTTTGCAAAGCAAAGCGTCGCAAGCGCCGAGCGGAAGAATTGAAGGATTGAAGGATTCTTTGCAAGACCTCCACGAAGTGCCTGAGCACCTATGGAGCGCAAGAAAGCGTCGCCGCTCAGCACTATATGATGCTTTGCTTGACAAAGAAGCGCCGAGCGGAAGAATTGAAGAATTGAATACTCATTCCCCCATAAAAGTGTAGTTTTTTTGAATTATTCCCCCATAAAAATGTGATTTTAACATTTTATTCCCCAAGAAAAGTGTAGTTTTTCTTGTATATTCCCCAAGAAAAGTGTAATTTTGCAACGGAAAGAACTAATTTTCAAAGGAATATGGAGAGAACTGCATATAAGGAACTTTTGGAATGGAAAAACGACCCGGAGCATAAGCCCTTGGTGGTGCTGGGTGCAAGGCAGGTGGGAAAGACCTATCTGCTGAGGGAGTTTGGCGGCAGGGAGTTCAAAAACATGGTGTACGTAAACTGCCATGCAAACGCTTTTGCGGAGAATCTGTTCAGAGACCTCTCAACAGAGCGGATAATAAAGGAGATAGAGCGTTACTACGAGACAAACATCGTGGTAGGGGAGACTCTGCTCTTCTTTGATGAGATACAGGAGGCGCACAACGGTATTGCATCATTGAAATACTTTTGTGAGGATATGCGTACGCTGCACGTTGCCGTAGCTGGTTCTCTGCTCGGTATATCGCTCAGGGAGGATGAGTCGTACCCCGTGGGAAAAATCACCACACTGCGTATGTATCCTATGACCTTCACCGAATATCTGATGGCGTGCGGGCGACCACAGCTGACGGAGATGGTGAGAAATCTCGATTGGGAAGGTATGAACGCCATGAGCGAGGTGCTGACGGAGTATCTTCGCGAATACTATTTTACAGGCGGTATGCCTGAAGCCGTGAAGAAATACCTTGACACGCATGATGTGAAACAGGTAAGGAAGATACAACGGGAGATTCTTGATGCTTACGAGCGCGATATAGCGAAGCATACCAAGCCGCAGGTGAGCCGCATACATCAGGTATGGGAGAGCATTCCTGTGCAGCTGGCAAAGGAGAACAAGAAGTTCATATTCGGAGCGATAAAGAAGGGAGCACGTGCGGCAGAGTTTGAGACGGCTATACAATGGCTTGTCGATGCCGGACTGATATATAAGATAGAACGTACAAAGGAGCCTGCCATGCCATTGAAGTTCTATGCCGACAACAGTGCTTTCAAACTGTATATGCTCGACTGCGGACTGCTGGCGTGTATGTCAGAGGCAAGTCCTAACTCCATGCTTTTAGGCTCTAACGCATTTGTGGAGTTCAAAGGAGCATTCACCGAAAACTATGTACTGCAACAATTGAAAAGCATACCTGATACTTCCATATATTATTTCTCAAAAGAGAATTCTACCATGGAGATTGACTTCCTCTGCCAGCATGATGACCGCATAGTCCCTATAGAGGTGAAGGCAGAGGAGAACGTGAAAAGCAAGTCGCTATCACAATTCATCAACGTTGACCATGCCGCGAAGCACCTGAAAGGTTTACGCGTGTCTATGAAGCCCTATGTTGATCAGGGGTGGATGGAGAACATACCGCTATGCGCCGTGGAGTCATATTTTCACACATTGTCACAATAACGTCAGTTTTCGTGATACATTGATTTGTGGAATACATACTTGTGTATATGAAAAAAACTTTGTAATTTTGCGTTTTGTAGATGTAACTTATCCTATATGATAACTGACGATCCTCTATTTTCGGATGTTAAAAAAACGACCACAGACTTTAGTATATCCTAAAATCTGTGGTCGTTATGTAACGCGAAGCAAAATCCTTGTAATCCGCATCATCTGTGGTCGTTATATTAAAATCCTCGTAATTCGTAGTTCTTATTGCTTCTCTACGGGAAATGTGAAGTCCACCTTTTGCACGCCGTCGCCATAGATAGTCTTGAAGTCATTCTTCATTGAGATTATGTAGTAACCAGCCTCACGCCATTTAGCCTCGCGTCTGGCACCCTCGGCCAGGTCGGCGTGGTCGCGACTGTCATCATCAGCCACAAGCATGAATGTGGCGGTGCGGTACTTCTGATTACTCAGACAATAGTTGTGCATGGCGCAGTCGCCGCTGCTGTTGCCAAACGAGAGTACCGGCACCTTGCCTATCTCCTGCGAAATCTGCAACACCTTGTTAGTCTTCAGATTCTTGATTATCAGTTCATCGGTGCGCACGAGGTCCTCCTCACGTCCCATGGTGTAGTTGACGCCTTCCTCCGTGCCCTGACTGCTGGAGCGCAACTTCACGTCCATGCCGATGACGCGGTTGGATGGTATGCCGATGCTTTCCACCAAACTACGACAGATGAAACGGTCTGAGCCACTGACGACGTAGCAGGTGAAGCCATTGTCCTTCAGGTAGTCAAACACCTCCAGCATAGGCTTGTAGAAGCTCTGACCGTAGGTCATGCCGCTGAAGCCGTTGGCAGGCTGCTGGGCGTATGCCTTGACATAGGCATCAAACTCGGCAAGCGTCATGCCGCTGTAGGCTTTCGCTGCAGCATAGGCGTGTATCATGTCGAAATGGTCGGGCAGTTTCTTGCCGTCCCTTACAAAGTCCCTGATAGCCTGTGCAGCCTCCTTCACGTCCTCCGGAGCTATGTCACGATAGTCTGGGTCGTCCAGTACACGGTATTCCAACATGTTATACTCGAAATACGTAGGATATAGTTCACCTACGAACGTACCATCCATATCAAACGTGGCGATACGATCCTCCTCCTTGATAAAATCAGGACTGTTCGGGTTCGTCACGTCCTTTACATACTCCTGCAAGGCAGTCAGCGCCACGCACTGGTTCCACAGTGTGAAATACTCCTTCGTAGGCTTGACAACGGCAGCGTTATCATCGTCCTTGTCGCACGATGTCAGTACAGTTGTGCCGCAGAATAAAAGGATGGCGGCCATCATCCATAGCTTTGCTTGTTTCTTCATGGTTCTTGTTCCTTTGTATATTCCATCTGTTAATCTGTTTTTGTCATACCGTTAGCAATACCGGTGGCATTTCGATTTACGCCACAAAGATAATACTTTTTCGTGAGAAAACGAGCGAAAGGTATTAAAAAAACATCACTTATTAACGAAATTCGCCTTCGCTATGCCATTTTACGTTCAGTTGAATCTCATTATTTCTCCTTAGCTTTTACCATATAATATGATAGCTTTTACGACAAATATGATTTTTTTTCAGAAAAAATGCGTAACTTTGCAGTCAGAAGCCAAATTATCCTGAAACAGTTAATATAGGTATAACAGAAAACCTCATCTTGAGAAAGGTATAATATAATCAGATAAATTAAGGTAAAGATGATTACAAGACTGACCAGACATTTTTATCAACGGACAGCGATGATGCTGGCCGTGATGCTCATGACGATGACAGCGTGGGCGCAGACTGTATTGTTTAGCGGAGGCGAGGGAACGGTGGACAACCCGTACAAGATTACGACCGCCGATGACCTCAACAAGTTAGCCGACGACGTAAACAGCGGCACGAAGTACACCGACACGTACTTTAAGCTGATGAACGATGTCTGCTACGAGCACACCAGTGAATGGAATGACACTACAAGCACTGAGAACAACTTCACGCCTATCGGAAACTCCACCTCCAATTCATTCAGGGGCACGTTCGATGGTAACGATAAGTCCATCAGCGGTATTCGTATCTACAAGGATAAGAACAATGCAACCAGTCAGAATTTAGGACTCTTCGGTGTCCTCAGAGGTACTGTCAAGAACCTCACACTTACGGATACCCGCATCGTAGGCTATAGCTACACCGGCGGCATCGCTGCAAATTGTAGCAGTAACAGTGTCATTGACCACTGTATCGTCACCAGCACCGTGGCAGTCTATTCTGTTCAGCCAAATGCCGACCGTTTAGGAGGCATTGCCGGCTATGCAAACACCAAGACAACCATCATAAGCAACAACATCAGCTCTGCCACCGTTGCCATTAAGTATGGTCTCGGCGGTTGCGAGGGGTACGGCGGCATATTGGGAGGAGCCGCCCCAGGGGCTACGGTAAGCAACAACCTCGCCATCGGTGCGAAGGTAAAAGACAGCAGTGGCTGGGCAGGTGCCATCATGGGCTTTAGCACCAATGACGCAAACCTTTCCAATAACTACTACATCGACTGCACGGTGAACGGCACCGCCAATGCCCTCAATGTGGGATGCCATGCTGCCGACATCACCGACAACGCCGCAGCCGTCAGCATCCACACGTTGACGCTTACCAACGGTATCACCACCACCACCGCCCCTTCTGTAAATATCAGCGGCACTGACTACTACGCCCATGGCACTGTACTCACCCTCGACAATGGTCAGCCTGCCGCTCCTGCGGGCTACACTTATCCCCTTATAGTAAACGGCACAAGCATGATTATCGACGGCGATACTCTTGTCATGCCTGCCGCCGACACCACCATCGGACTTGACACCGACCTTACGCTCATACCATGGACGGGCAGCGGTACGGAAACCGACCCATACGTTATCAAATATACCTCGCAGCTTGACCAGCTGGCTGACAGCGTGAACAATGGCAATGCCTACAAGGACACCTACTTCCAGCTTGGCGCCGACCTGACATACAACCATACCACCGCATGGGACGACACCACGAGCACCGAGAACAACTACACCCCCATAGGCTATTACATTAACTCTGTATGGAACCGCCCGTTCCGTGGTCACTTCGACGGCAAGGACCATACTATCAGCGGCATACGCATCTATGCAGGTGGCAGCAATACCGGGGTTGATGGCAACAAGGGCATCTTCGGATGCATCAGCAAGAACGCCGTCGTGACGGGCATCACCCTTAACGATGCTCGTATCGTGGGCTATAGCAGGGTAGGCGGTATCGTGGGTTTTAATGATGGCGAAACCAGTTATTATGGCAACACCATTTATAATGGCGACACCATTTATAACAACTCCCCTCAGGGCGGCACCATCACCAACTGTGTTGTCACCGACAACGTTGCCATCCATATCGTTCAGCCGAACTTCTCCTACGGAGGCATCGTGGGTTATAACAGCGGCACTGTCACCCACTGCGTCAGCAGCGTGCAGATGAGCGCAGCCGCCGGCATCACGCCTAAATACTGCGGTGGCATAGCAGGCAGTAACTACAATCAGACGATGATAACAAATCAGGCTATAGCCACGTTGGAGGACAATCTCGTCGTCGGTGCCGTCATCCCCTATGCCGCCAGCAGTGGAGGCTACAAATTCTACGGTGCCATTGCGTCAGAAATAGGCAGCACTACCCTCGGTCGTGCCTCCTATGCCCACAACTACTATTACGGTTGCACCGTGGCAGGCGTGGAGAATGCCACAGGGGTGGGCATAGCCCAGAATACCGGCAATACGTCGATAGTCACTGACATTACAGACAACGACGGAGCTGTGCCAGGCTATTTACTAACACTCCCTGACGGCATCTCTGCCAAGCCTGTCATTACCCATAATGACAGGAATTTCTGTGGGCAAGGCACAACTATTACCCTTACAGGCACACCGCCTGTAGGCTATATCTATGAGGGATATATTGTAAATGATGAAGTCATCAGCGGCTCGGCTTTCACCATGCCTGCTCAAAATACGACTGTTACTTCAGCCATAATAGTGCCTGTTTACCCTCTGACACTTGAGGATGGTATCTCTGCCATAACTGCACCGGCAATCACATTCGACGGTACACCTTACTATAAGGAGGGTACAACCATCAAGCTGGCTGGACGACCCGATGCTGAAAACGGATACATAAAGCTTTACACTGTGAACGATTCTATCATCTATGATAACTCATTCGTTATGCCTGCAGTGAATGTGACCGTTGGCCTTGGAGCGCTTACCGACTGGCAACTTGTATATGCCGGAACTGTGGCCGACCCCTATAAGATATATACTACGGCTCAGCTCGACCTGCTGGCGCACCGTGTGAATAGCGGCGTGAGCAGTTATGAAGGAAAGTATTTCCTTCTGATGAACGACCTCTGCTACGAGCACACCAGTGCATGGAATGACACTACAAGCACCGAGAACAACTACACAGCTATAGGATGTTCTTACTTCTTCTCCGGTCACTTCCTTGGCGATGGCCACACCATCAGTGGCATACGCATATATAAAAACGATGACAGCCAGGGACTCTTCTGCCAACTTGGTGAAGGTGCTGAGGTGAGCGGCGTGACGCTGACAGACACCCGTATCAGTGCAGATAATGCTGCTGGCGGCATCGTGGGCTATAACTATTGTGGTTCCGTAACTGACTGCCACGTAGCGTCAGATGTCGCGCTTCTCTGTTTGATAAGTTATTACCAAGACTTCGGTGGCATTGTGGGTTATAATAATGGTGGCACCATTACCAACTGCACCAGTGCCGTCACTATCATGCTAACGAGCAATGTCAGCAGTGGTAATTTTTTCGGCAGTATCGTGGGTGGTAACGTTAATGGCACCATTACCAACTGCCGTGCCATCGGTGCTATCGTGCCTGCTGTAAATCAAGCTGGTGCTGTAGTGGGCATGAACATGGGCACCATGAGCAACAATACTTACCACAGTTGCCTCGTAGGCACTAATGCTTTCAATATAGGTATAGGATATTACGATGCAGATGGCATATTCACTGACGGCTCCGACTCATCTGGTAAGGCAGAACTTGACAATACTGCCCTGCACCTATTCGACAACAGGGACAATACGGCGCTTATTGATGCCTACGCCAATCCGTCAGAGCATACGGCAAAAGGCGGTTCCACCCCAGATGTGAGCAACATTGCGGTCACACTGCGCGGTCGCACGCTATACAAAGACGGCTCATGGAACACCATCTGTCTGCCGTTCGACGTTGAGATAGAGGGCAGCGTACTTGACGGTGCCGTGGCGCGTAAGCTGACCGCAACGAGCATCACTGGCGATGAGACAACAGGACAGACACTCCACCTCACCTTCGGCGATGCAGTGACGGAACTCAAGGCTGGTGTGCCTTACATCATCAAGTGGCCAGAAGACGACAACATCACCGACCCTGTATTCACCACTAAGGCCATAAGCAACACTGAGCCAACCACCGTTACCAGTCAGGACGGCATGGTAAGTTTCATCGGTACATACGGCACCGTAAGCCTTGCTGCCAACGACAAGAGCAACATCTACTTCGGCTCTGCCAACAAACTCTTCTGGCCTGACCAGAACGTGACCGTCGGTGCATTCCGTGCATACTTCAAGATAAACGAGACAGCCGCTGTCAACGCCAAGGGCATAACAGGATTCGTAATCGACTTAGGAGAGAACGACGAGGAGGCAACTGCAATTCATAATGCAGAATTCATAATGCAGAATGACGATGCAGACGCATGGTTTATGCTCGACGGCAGCCGCCTCAGTGGCAAGCCTGCGGCCAAGGGCATATATATCCACAATGGTAAGAAGGTAGTAGTAGAATAAGTAATTTAACGACCACAGATTTCATGGATTTCACCGATAATTCGTTGTTTCTGGTTTCTCACAGAAATCACAGAAAATTCGTTTAATTCGTTGTTAAAGAAAAATCCCTGTAATCAGTGAAATCTGTGGTCGAAGAATATTTCTTTGTCCCGATTTAGCGAATTATAGAATTCTAATTCGTGTAATCCGTCTTAATCTGTGGTCAAATAAGAATCTATGTAATCAGAGTAATCTGTGATCAAAAAAGGAAATTGAAAATGAAAAAAGAATATAAGTATCCCTCAATGGAGGTCTTGGAACTGGGCACCATGTCGCAGTTGATGACCGGCACCGTTACCAACGTTGAAAGCAACGCCGACATCAACCCCGTAATTGACGGCGGCCATGAGCAGCCCCGCGCCAAGGAAGCCGGTGAATGGTCATACGATTGGGAGTGACCACACATGGAATAATGACACGGAAGGGTATGGTTTGACGATAAGGAAAAACCACTCATGATAACTTTTGCGACAGATATGGATGCAGTAAGCCGTATCTGTCGCATTTTTTATTGTCTGTCGCAAGTAACAAGGCAGGAAAAGACGGAAAATCTATGTCATGAATGATTTTCTTGGTAACTTTGCATCAAGAAAACAAAGATAATTCATTATTTCAGACATAGAGTAATACACAATCTTTTTACCTTGATAACAAGAACTTAATCGATTCCATGAAAAACCGGAAAATCCCCCGTACTCCTGCGACAGGCGTGCGGGGCTTTTTCTTTTAGGGGCTGTATGAGAACTCACCTATAAGTAGGTGTGCATACTTATTAACTATGCTTTAATCTTTTTTTTGGAGAGAGGAACGGTAATTAACAGATTTATTTGTACCTTTGTACTCGATATTGTTATTATCAAGCAAAACAATAAATAATGAAAAAGACATTACACTACATGCTCATGCTGCTGATGATGGCAGTGACGACACTAAGTACACAGACCGCCCGTGCGGAAGAGATTGACCTGAACGATGTTGATGGCGTTAGTTATGCGCTGCTCGGTAAATGGACCACCGACCCTGCCACGTTGCTCAAGGACCTGCCGGCAGATGTGAAGGACGCCAGCTGTTTGCTGACATTCAGCAATGACTACAGTTTCAATCTCACCGTCATGCTCAACGGCAGTGCGGAGCAGATAGACATAGAGATGAAACTGGTCATCGACGGTGTATGGAACTATGAGAATGGAGGCAATCTGAATGTTGACGACCTGAAGCCACACCTGGAGGTGACAGACTTAAAGATACCTTCCGACATGATGGAGCAGCTGGCTTTGCTGGGACATACAGAGGCTTCGGTAAAGCAGATGTTCAACAAGATGCTCAACGAGAAAGCCCAGGATTATATGAACAAAGAAGAGTTAATGAAGTTGAACGAACTCAACATACTGTCGCTCACCGAGACCACCATGACAGTTGACAACGACTCAGAAAAGGTAGTCTTTACAAAGGTGACAGAGTAATACCCCACCCCAACAGCTCTCTGAACTGAATGTTGTAATCTATTACGTAGTGTTGTTGGTTTTTCATATTACATCGTAAAAGCTATCATATTACAATGTAAAAGCTATCATATTACAATGTAAAAGCTATCATATTACAACCTAATATGGTAGCTTTTACCGTATAAGGTGATAACATTTGCAACAGATATGGATGCACCACACCGTATCTGTTGCTTTATAAAAGTTAAATACATAATGCTTTAACATAAATTAAGGGGAGGGTAACGGTCGTTAACAGATTTATTTGTATCTTTGCACGAAATATTGTAAACGCCTAATAAAGTTGTGTATTTACGAATTATTGAAATATTAATAGAAACTTAAACATGAAACATTCAATCAAGATTTCCGTAATGGCATTTGCAGCCATGTTTGCATTTAACATGGGTGCCAACGCGCAGTTTGGCAGCCTGAGGGGCCTTGCCAACAAGGCTAAGAAGGCCGTGAAGGAAAAGGTAAATGACACTAAGAGCTCTGTTCAGGAGACTGCTACAAGCACCGTGAGCAGTCAGGCAAGCGAGGCAGGTTCTGAGGCAACAAGCAGCAGTACGGCATCGCAGAGCGTGGACTATGACCTGGAGAATATCAGCGGCGCACGTCAGTCTGCATGGACCATCACCAGTCCGCAGTCAGAGCTGGTAGCCAACGTGAAGTATTATGCCGACCGTATGCAGAAGTCGTTCAGCAAGGGCTATAAGGGACTGGACTATGAGGCATATAACACAGTGCGCTTCCTCTACCCTAACGTGGTTGACGTGCTGAAGTCAACAGCCCGCTCAGACTATGACAATGACGTCAACGAACCAGTGAAGATGCTCGACAGAGTGACGCTCAACTTCCTGAAGATAGCCACACAGGGACTTACCGCAATAAAATATGACGAGGCTACAACAGCCAAGTACATAGAGCAGCTCAACTTCTTCATAAACCGTTATAAGGAGGTAAGCGGCCCAGAGGCAAAGGAGTTCTTCTTTGACGAGGTATGGGAGTTGTTGAAGATGCGCACCAGCGGCAAGGTACACTTTGAGGGTGGTGAGGCAGGTCTCAACGATGTGCTGAGCTTCCTGCAGCAGAACGTAGGCAGCGTGCCTGAGGCTTACAAGTATCGTTACCCTGCACAGTTCACGCTTGCCGAGGCAAAGAAGCAGTATGAGACACCAAACTTCAAGCCAAAGCGCATAGCACAGCTACGTGCCTACAAGGAGCTGGAGCAGCAGGGCAAGTACGGCAAGATGTCGGCGAGCGCCAACCCTGGACTGGAGAAGAAGGCACTTAACGAGGTGAAGGTTCATCGCTCATTCTGGGGCAAGGCCATAAAGGCATGGGTAGGACCTGTGACAAGCACCAAGAAGAACATACACGGCGTGGTAATCACGAAGTACCGCAGCGTGAAGGTACTGTGTGAGGATCAGGGCTACAAGGTAATCCACAGCTTCGCCCTCTACGAGAAGCCAGCCGACGGCAGCCTGCAGATGACCGGCTTCGGATGGGAGAACGGCGACAAGGACATAGAGCTGACAAAGTAATCCTACCGTCAAGACATATAGCAAAAGGAGCATCCCTCAGAGATATAGGGGGTGCTCCTTTTATTATTATCGTACAGCATCTACTGGATTAAGGGCAGGGACATGCAGGAGGCTCTGCCTGAATACATGAAATTTTCTTACTGATTTATTTGTCACAAAGAAATTTATTTCGTAACTTTGCCTGCTGTTATGAAAAGAATAATGTTACTGCTACTCATGGTAGCTTACATGGCGGTGCATGCCACTGCACAGAAGGCAGGCGAGATCATTAATATTCCTGCAGGCACGAAGGTGGAGAACTATTTCACCATGCAGACACTGAGCGACGACATCATTGCAAGGATGAAGGGCAAGTCGCTGCCTGCCGACAAGGTGGAATGGGGAAAACGCGAACTGCGCTACCTGCGCGTGTTGCACCGTAACATGAAGGGCAATACGCAGATAGGCGAACTGGTATGCAACAAGGCTATTGCCAAGGACCTGCTCGCCATCATGCGCAGTCTGTATGACAGCGGCTACCGCATAGAGCGCATGGTGCTGGTTGATGAATACGGCGGCAACGATAACCTGTCGATGAAGGCCAACAACACCAGCTGTTTCAACTACCGACTCGTGCAGGGCACCAACAGCCTTTCTAACCATGGCCGCGGACTTGCCATCGACGTGAACCCCCTCTACAACCCTTGGGTGAGAGGCAACAAGGTTGACCCCGTAGAGGGCCGTCCCTATGCCTTCAACCGCTCGAAGGTGAAGGCTCCCGTGTCCATAATCACCACCACAGACACCTGCTACAAGGTGTTCCGCAAGCATGGCTTCACATGGGGCGGCGCATGGCGCTCAAGCAAGGATTATCAGCACTTTGAGAAGAAACCGTAGGTCTATCTGCAGATGAATTAAGGAAAAATAATCATCTGCACAAGAATTTAGGTTCTTAATGTATGAAAATACCTCCTCAGTGTATGAACATGCTCCCTGCTATTGCACCGAATGAAAATGTATCGCTGTACCGCCGGCTGTCACCTTCAGCGTAATCCTGCCGCCTTCCATCAATGGATAGTTCTTGCCGCTGTGATGACCGATGGGGAAATCATAACAGACGGGGATGTCATAATGCTGCAGGTACTCATGGAGCATGTCGTACATATCAGTGAAACCGCTGTTGGGACTCTTGTATTTTGAGAAATGTCCCACTATGATGCCTTTCAGACGCTGAAGTATGCCGCGTATCTCAAGGTGGTGGAGCATACGGTCCACCTTCGACATTGACTCGCCGGTGTCTTCTATGAACAGTATCAAACCTTCATCAGTGCGGTTCAGGAAATCATACTCCGAGCCTGCCAGTCCGCAGAACACAGACATGTTGCCGCCCACCAGTATGCCCTCTGCCTCTCCGTATTGGTTGAGAGGATGTGCCGGCGCTTGATATGAAGGCATCTCGCCCTGCAGCAGCCGTTGCAGTATGGCGTTGACGGAGTCGCGCTCGCCACGCATGGAGATGCCGTCGCACATGGTGCAGTGTATGCTCATCACCCCTGCCGCCACCTCGGCGCTGTGCAGTGCCGTGGCATCGCTGAAGCCCATCACCCACTTAGGATGACTGCGAAACTCGCTCAGCGGTATGCGCCTTAATACCTGCACTGCACCATCACCACCACGACTGCATATTATGGCCTTGACGGTGGAGTCCCTCAGTGCCCACAGCATATCGGCGGCGCGCTCATCAGCAGTACCTGCGAAGCCGTGCCAACTGCTCAGCGCATGGGGTGCCACCACAGGCACATAGCCCCATTCGCGCAGAGTCTGGCATCCCTTCTCCACCGTCAGCGTATCGGGAGTACTCGACGGCGATACTATGGCGATGGTGTCGCCAGGTCTCAACGCCGCCGGCATCACCAGCTGCTGCGCGTTGGCAGGGAGTAATGCCATGAACATCAGCCACAGCAATATGTAACGCATGGGAAGAACAGACGCCTTCATTTTGTTTTGCTATTTTGTTTCTTCTGTAGTTCTGTGAATAGTTGTCTTGTTGCTTTTTTGTCTTTTGAAGAGAGGTAGTATGTTACACCATTAGTTCTGGTAATCCGCAGGAAATAAGAGTCCGAATGAGTGAACAACATTATGTCTTCACCTGTTGCGGTTCGGAAATGCCCTAAGCGGGTTTTTGCTAATGCAAAGCCATTTGTCTTGGTGCTAATGGCAGGGAGTGACTGACAAAGACTCTTTTCTTTTATTTCCTGTAGAGGGATATCTAAACCATATAAGCCGCCAATAGTCATTTCCTTATCGGTAAGCGTTACCTTTAGGTCACTGTTAAAAGTGTAAAAGACAGGCAGACTGATTAGAAGAAGAGTGAATATGAGTGTAGCAATTACTGCCACATTTTTCTTCTTTTTCCCTTTCGCTCCTTTCCGTTGTATATAACCGAATAATAAAGCAAGAATAAGGGGCAGGACTAAAGAAACATAGTATAATATCTGCAAATCGAATATTATTCCAATAAGACCTCCTATAAGCGTCACGATGTTTGCGATAGTCAAATATCTGAACATCTTATTCAGCCAAACTTCGTCAAGGGCTTTCTGCTCTGGTTCATCACTCATCTTGAATCCTGAAATAATGTCAGGATTGCTTTTCGTAAGTTTCACGCAAATGTAGTTCAAGCCAACCACAAAAAGAAGTATAGCAAATAATAAAACCTTAGTCATAATTTGCAAAATCATTGAACATTAACTGAGTATTTTATCTGAGGGTCGTTCATCAGCTCGTAAAGATATGCAGGACTCTGAACATATAGTTCGCCCTCCTCATCCTGCAATGCTGGCATCAAAGACGATGTATAAACCTTCTCCATAGCCTGTTCTATGGAACAGCCCGTATCCTCCATCACATATTTTACCAATTCACTCAAAGCGTAGTCTGTCAGGTAGTTCGCAATCTGACTGTGTGTAGGTTGGTTCATATCGTTTCTGAATTAATCTTGTCCATATTAGTACCGTGATAAAGTTTCATGCCAACGTTCCTCCATTTTTCTTGCATACCACAAGCAGGTCGTCTATGGTGTCATCCATAGACTGCAGATGCTCCACATCATAGAATTCTATGAGGAAAGAGATGCCTTTATACTTGTGCAGATATTGGAAGGCTGCCTGTCGCGTCATGGCAAACCGCCTGCCGAAGGCCTGTATGCATGCCGTCAGATATGGTATCTCGTACTTGCTCATGTCTTTTTGGTTTTGTTTCTGTATGCAAATTTACAAACTTTTTATGAAACCTCAAAATAATAATAGAAAAACTAAAGGATTGAAAAATCCTTATTTGACAAGGATGTTATCATCATAGCTTCATGCCATAGAGCTTGCCGTCTATACAATAGAATATCTCTTTGCCTATATGGCATACGTTCTTTGTTCCCTTAGGAAAGTGATGCGTAACGTCACCTTTGCCATTTATGAGAAAAAAGTCCATGTCGTCATAGTCACATATCCTGCCAATACATATCGTATCATCTATCTTGAACATCTCATTGTAGCACCTCTTGTCTTCGTACTTGTCTATTGTCTCCTGCTTTTTGTCGGTTATGCATATGTCTCCATTATGCAAGGCTATCATTATCTGGTCTTTGCCTGTTGATACTTTCCGGAAACTTTGAGAGTCTGTGTCAAGATAGTAAAAATGACTGTCAACATAAATATAATGTATATCATCAAGGTATTTCTTCCTGTCCAGCTCAATAAAGTCTATCTGTTCTCCAGTCTGCTTGTTGAATGACAATATATACGGACTCTTTTTATATTGCGGAACATACTTGCCAGTAATCCCATTGAATAGTCCAGGCTGATAAATAAGTCCCCTGTTTATCAGATACAAAGTGTCTCCTTTCTCGAATAAACGATGATAAGAGAATGGTGTAACTTGCCTTGTCCACAGGGTGTCAAGGTTCATATCAAGGCATGTGAGTTGCTTCTTTTCTGTAAGGAATAATCTATCGTCAGAACGAAACAACTCGTTTTCTAATGCTTCTTTATATTTATATTCTTTCTTCACTCCTTCATATATGTTGAATTTGAATAGCTTATGTGAAAGAATAAATACTTCAGACGAGTCATTTGACTCTTCCATATCTATGATATAATCTTTTGTGAATATCTTGCTATGTGAGGATTTCTCTCTCCATATTACCTCGCCATCACTTGCTTTTTTTAGTTGTATATAGAAATTATCGTCAAAGGTGTCTTGATATTTTGTATATATCAAGTCGAATGGTTTTGATATGTGATAAGCTCTAAGTATGTTGTCACTGCTCCAAATCACGTCATTTTGTTGAGCATCAACAAACTTTATTGTCACAAGCTTATCCTCTTTTGTGGTGACAATTAGTGCGCCTTCTTTTAGAAAATAAAATGCGTTTTTACCCCAACCATGTATATCTGACATATAGGTCATCTGATGTGTTTTCGGGTTAAAGATTCCGCACTGCGTGTTGTCTTTCAGCCTTCCACTCTTACGGAATTCTCCAAAGACAACACCTAAATATGTGCTGTCGGCATTAGGTGTTATGTCTGCCACGGGAGATGGTAAGTCATATTGCTTGATGTCTTGTGCACTGCATAGTAATGAGGTCAGTAGCAGAATAAAGGTAAGCGAAATCTTTTTTGATAGATGTTTCATATTATTATAGAATAAACGTGTGATTTGTAGTAGTAGTTCATTCATCGTTTGACAAAAAAATATATAGCGGATAAGATCAGTAATAACAATATGCCGGCATACAGTCCGAAGGAACTCTTATTCTCCTTTTGAGTATTCCTTACATCTGCATCATCAATCAATTGCCGTTCTGATACAAGGATGTGACGGCCATCAGGGAGATGCAGTTCTTCGTCTCCACTCGCATCGAAATATGCGAGTTTGTATTTCTGAGCAAGTTCAAAAGCTTTTTTACTCGTCTTTTCACAATCAGTCCATGCCAATGCTATGTAGATAAAGTCTTTGCCTATACTGTAGTCAGCCTCCAGATATTCTCCTGTTTCCAACTCATCATCAGATGGAGCGAACTCTCCGTTAAGTGGTCTTACCACGTCTTTCATCTCTAGAAACAACTGTTGCAGGCTATTCGTGGTATGACGGTAATCGTTGTAATCTATCGTGTCATTCCATTGCGTCACATGGTCATACCATGTATAAAACTCTTTGCCATCCTTAAACTGTGGTTGATGGTCTATTATCATTATATCGTAACTCATAGTCTTTATTTGTTTATGTTATATTTTACATTTTCAATGTTTACATACCCCTCTGCCGCACGGGTGTTGTAGTGGTATAGTGCGAGGCGAATGCCTTTCCAGTTGCCGCGGATGGTGTAGAAGGGTGCTGCGGCTGGGGTGAAGACGGTGCCGTCGGTGCTGTATGAGAAGGTGAACTGCCTGGCTGTGACGTCGAAGTGTATGCGCAGCCATAGCTTTATCGTGCCGCTGAGAGAGCATATCATGGTGTCGCGCTCTAGTGGTGGTGTGCCGTCCTTCTGCTTGAAGGTAGAAAGGGAGCGGTATAGCTGCAGCGCGTTGCCGTCTTTCCTTACGCCAAAGAGTTCGTTGGTCTTGCCCATGCAGGCTATGCCAGCCCTGCCGCCATCGGCAAGGTGTGCGAAGTCTATCTCTACTGTTGCCTCGCTGTCGTAGCCCATACACTTCTGCGTCAGCGTGTTTCGTGCCTTTATGAAACTGTCTGACTGCAAGGCGTGGAGCGTCAGCGCACCGGGATCCTCGGTCAGCGACCATGCCTCATTGGCAGGGTTGTGGTTCCATTGCCACTGCGGAGAGAGCTGCCCACCGCTGAAGTCATCGCTCGTCTGGGGCAGCGATGGCTCTAATTGCGAGAGAGGTTTCTGCCACTGCATGACGGGTTCGCCAATGCCGTTGCCGTCAATGTCGGTGCCTATCATGGGCCATCCGTCTTTCCACTCCACCGGTTGCAGGTGCACCACGCGTCCCAGTGCCTCGGTCTCCTGAAAGTGATAGAACCACCATGTGCCCTGCGGCGTATCAACCAGAGCACCTTGGTGCGGACCGTTGATGGTGGTAGTGCCTTGCTCCAATACCACCTTCCTTTCGTATGGACCGTATATGCTCCTTGAGCGCAATACCGTCTGCCACCCCTCGCCCACTCCACCTTCTGGAATGGAGAGATAGTACCAATCGCCAAACTTCAGGAACTTGGTGCCCTCAGCCACCGGTCCGGTGTATATCGTAACGCCGTCGTCGAGCAGCGTACGACCGTCACTGCTCATGCGGTGCAGTATTATCGGTCCGGCACCATGCTGGCTACGCCCGAGGTAAGCCCTGCCGTCGCTGTCCCAGAAAGGGCATGGGTCTTCCCACTTCTCCACAGCCTTCAGGCAGTGCAGCGGGCTCCACGGTCCTTCGGGCCTCTCTGCCTGCGTCATGAAGAGTCCCTCGTGGGGTGTGCAGAAGAATATCCAGTATTTGCCGTCGTGATAGCGCAGCGCCGGAGCCCACGAACCGCCGGCATAGCGCTCATTGGTATCCCACTTAGGCATATCGAAGCGGTTATACACCTGCGTCACTATGCGCCAGTTCACCATGTCACTGCTCTCCAGTATCTGCATGCCCATGAAATGGAAGTCGCTCGCCACCATATAGTATTTCTCCCCCACGCGTATCACGTCGGGGTCAGAATAGTCAGCGTTAAGCACGGGGTTACGATACGTACCGTTGCCCTGATCGCCCCATTGGAGCGTATTACCGGCATCGGCATCAGTCATTGTCACGGTCAGCAGTAACGAAGCTATCAGATGTCTTGCAGTCATTTGCATCTAACTTTTATTATTATAATTTGTCACTATAGTGTCAATTTCCATCATGATTCTCTCTGTCTGCTGTAGCACATAGATGATACGACCATAGTGCTTCACGTCCTCGAAACTTAAAACCCTGCCCTTGCGGTCTTTGAGCCATTTCTGAGCAGGTTGGTAACCACCAATGAAGAACTGCCAGGCAGATTCCGGCACTCCCTCAAAATATTGCTCTGCGTTAATATAGACGCGATTGTCCTGCCAACGATAGCAATCCACTTGCAAAGAGCCTGCCACAGGGAAGGTGATACCAGTCTTTGAAGGCAGGTCTTCCATCAGATGCAGCTGTCTCAATTCTTTACCCTGTTCTGCCAAATCACGAAATTTTTCCCAGTCTGTAGGATAAGGTATGCGTGGGAAATCTATCTTCAGGAATTCCTTGTAGCGTTCACGATACATAGGACTGTGCAGCACGGCATATATATAGTTGAAAAGGTCTTGCGGATAGAGCACACCGTTATATTCGCTCGTTGGGTCTATCAACATATTGTCATCATAGCAAGGGAGATAGTTCAGCCCTTTTGCTATATTGTCATACAATTCCTTGTTGAAGTTGACAATGCGTTCTTCCTTGCCCATGTTCTCTTTGTAGAGGTAGAGGGGAAAAACGATTCCTCCACCACGATAAAAGATATTTGTATCAACTATGTATTTTGAAACAAAAACAACATTCCAAAGCATAGGTCCGACTGCTTGACCTTGTGGACCAATAATAAGTGAAATATTATCCTTATCAAGGATATGGCTCATATATTTGTAACGATGGCGTACAACTTTATTTAAGTCATAATCTATCCATTGGTTGTCTAAAGGTCTATAAGTGTATGGTTTATTGTATTCTGAATTATATGGACTCGTTGACACTAGTTCTTTGTCATGATGGGTTTTAACACCGCTTGTTGAAATTGGCATCAACTCAGTAATCTTAAAAAAACTATCATAATCCCTTTGAGCAGCAAAGTCCTTTGGTACAAAGAAGTGCAGAGGATCTTCTAATTTGAGCTCTTTCCATGGCACATCGTTGAGACCGTGATTACTTAGGTATTCATACTTTTCTTCGCGCAAGCCATAAAGTTCGTGATGAAAAACTTGTGTCGATTTATTTCCTGTCCTCACGAAAATGTTGATGCTTACTCCCTGCATGATATCAAATACATTCTCGTCTTTACTTCCATCTGAAGCCACCTCTTTTTTGCGAGTATTACCATGAAGGTCAAGAATGTATATTTTGTCAAAGCAGTCCATTAAAGCTTGTCTCATCTGTCGATGTATAGTACCATCAATAAAACTGTTGTTGCTAATAAAAGCCATTATTCCCTCGCCATTCTTCTCTATGTAATGCTGTCCCAGACGTATGAACTTGATATAATCATCACTTAGAGGTTGAATATTCCTTTCATTCAAATCCTTTTTGTAGTCTGCAACAAGGTCAGTAATCCACTTTCCATTATTTTGACTACTGATAGAATATGGCGGATTACCAATCATCACCATTACAGGGCAGTCGCGCTTTATTACACTTGCCTTCTTTGATTCCAAACTAAGCCAATAGGAGAAAAGCGAATCTGTATCGTCGTTTGCTTCTTCCAGCGAATTAGTAAGCAATAGGTTGAGGTGTGGTGGCTCGTTCGATGTCAGCGCTCCATTTTCCTTCAGTTGCAAAAAAAGTTTCATGTGGGCAATGGTGTAAGGTGCCATCATTACCTCAAAACCATAAAGTCGTGGCAACAAGCAAGTAGAGGCATACTGATTCCAGATACCGTCGTTGCCCTCAAACTTCTGACGCACTTGACGTATGATTTCAGAAAGGAAAGTGCCAGTTCCCATTGCCGGATCTAATATCTGCACGCGGTACAAATCTTTGGTTACGTGCTTCTTGCCGTCTGAAGTTCGCTTGTCAAAACTCTGAGGAACAGAAACGTTGTGAGGTACCTTGCTATAGTCGGCCAGTCCTTCAGGCAAATGGAATTCTTTTTGCAGTATCTCATCGACGACCCTCACGATGAAACTAACCACAGGCTGTGGCGTGTACCATACTCCACGAGCCTTGCGAAGCGAAGAGTCATAGGCAGCAAGGAAATCCTCATAGAAATGCATCATAGGGTCTTGCCGTTTAGTATCCTCGTTATAACCATCCAGAATCTTTTGCATATCGGTGATGCCAAAGGCTAATACGAGGTCATCCAGAATCCATTCTATGCGTGGGTCGGGGTCGAGACCTGCTATCTGTTGAAACATATTACGCAAAAACTCACTCGTTTTTGGAATCAGGTTGAGTGCTTCCTGCCGTGAGAAATCCTCTGGTGTCTTGTCGTTAAGGCGTGCAGCAAACAGCCCATACACAATGGTCTGAGCGTAAATGTCGGCAAAAGATGATGGAGTAATATCGTGAAGCAACAGTCTGCGAAACGTTTCCATCTGCTCTGTTAGTCCCGTCTTGAATACTTCCTCTTGAGGTATATGGAATAATTCCTCTATTGCATTCTCATTATCTGTTATCCTCTTACTGTCGTCAGTTACTGCCTGCTCAATGATGTTTTTGAGCAGTCGGGCTTTGCCTGCCATCAACTTGGCAAGACGAGAAGCCGATGTTATGCGTTGAATGGCATTATTGCCTACATGCTCTATGAGATTCAGAAACTTATCTTCATTCTCATTGATGGCAACAATCTTGTCACCTTTCACTTCAGCAATCCGCACACTATCCACAAACCCGCCATGCTCATATAGGTGAAAGTCCAGATAATCAGTAAAAATAATATAGTCTAGTGCTTGCTTGTAACGTGTAAACTGCTCCTTATGGCTATGAGGATTACGTCCGTCAAGATCGTTATCGCCAATATCCTTTGCTTCGATATAAAACACAGGCATACCGTCCTTGCGACTGGCTATATAGTCTGGTGCGCCACACTTCACACGTTTAGGTTCGTTTACGATGCGCAGTTTGGGCAGAAGCGTCTGCATCAACTGCTCCAAAGTACCTCTGTAGCTGTGTTCTGTAGCATTGCCAGCGCGATATTTCTGATTGATTGTGTCTATATATTCTTTTAGGTCCATAATGATAGTTTCTAATTACATCTAATAAAATATTCGTTAGTGTTGCAAAGTTACGAAAAAAAAACTGAAAAAGCCTACTATGCCGTTTAAAGTTTTTGCTGTCTTACAAATTATTATTAAATTTGCATCGAAAAGCTGACCGAAAAAAGAAATAAACGTTATAACAGTATATGGCAAAACGTAGAGAAATAAGAAATAGCACAGCTGAGTTCCTTATCTTTCAGATAGAAGGAAAGGAACAGGGTGCAGAGGTGTACTATAAAGACAAGACTGTGTGGTGTACTCAGAAGGCTATGAGTATGTTGTTCGATTGCACCTCTGATAATATAAGTGTACATTTACAGAATATCTATGATACAGATGAACTGAAAAAGGAGGCAACTACCGAGAAAATTTCGGTAGTTCGACGTGAGGGCAACAGGGATGTAGTTGACAGTTGGTGACCCATCTTCGGGTGTTATTTGATGTAAATATTTTTATACAATGGGCAAATAGTATACCATTTCAGAAGCCGTACACCAGTGCGCACGACCTTGTCTGTCTCCTACAGTCAAGGAGCATGACAATTGCAGACTAATCAACAAACAGTGATAGTAACTATATGAAGATAGTGACAAAACGCATCGGGGTTATATTCCTGATAATCGCGGTACTCTGTGTATTCCACACGATAACGCCTACATTCGGTTTGCAAATCCCGTTTAATGAATGGGTATGGAAGAATTATCCCATTCATAGAATCCGATACTACATGTCGGAGTCCCTCGTTGAGAAACTGAACAAGGAAAAACCGAACATCGTGCAGACAGCAGATCTGTTGGGTCAAGAGTCAATGGGAGAAAGTCGCATTACGTCAGGAGACACTCATGTCACCTACTTTCTAATGACACCTACTTTCCACCTGATAGGTCTTGGCATGTACACTCTGGAAATCGCATTCACCAACGACGGATTTTTCCAGACGGCGAAGGTGGTCTTCTCAGACTGAGTCTATTGTACAAAAAAAATTGTAAAACCTACAATATGACCTGTTGGTTGATTAAATATTCTTACCGTATAATAGAGATATTGCTGATACTCTCTATAACCATCGGCATTGTCTTCTGTATCGGCCTTGACAGTCATGACAGGGCTGAAATGCAGGATGTTATGGCATTGTGCATCATAGGATTGCTGTGGGTATGGTTTATTTCCCTGCCGCTGACTATCATCGTCATAGCCTCCATTATACGTTGCATTCCCCCCGCTTCCACCTACAAGAAGGTGGTTCTTATACTCCATATACTCAATGCAGCTATATTGTTCGCCTTCTACATCACCCTTCCCAAGGCTGAACCATGCAACGCCACAATTATGGCGGAGCATTACGAGGAGCACCATAAGGAAATGTACGACCTGGTAAGATATGTACACCGTTCATTAGGTGACAGTTGCTCCATACTGCTTGAGTACAGAAACGATGAGATTACGGATTTCATGATCGAGAACGGCCATGAATATCGCAGCAATATCACTGACCAAGAAGGAATAGAAAACGCCGTACGTCTCGCTGGATTGTCAAAGCAAGAGACAGCAACCATCCAAGCTATGATGCGCAAGGCTGGCATCATAGGCATAGAGATAGACAACAGGCCTGACTTTGATGGGTCGGCAAAGAAAAACATACTATTGTTCAGATGGCATGGAAGCAGCAAGTATCAGTATGCTCTATATGACCGTCCCATGACGAAACAAGAAAGGGATGAGGCTTCGTCATTCTCCCAGTTTCTACTATATAATGACAGCGTAGTGTTTGAATCTTACGGAAGCTATGTCAGCCAGAAAGGTTTCACTGACAGGTATAGGTTTCAGAAAAGGGACAGATAAGCGATTCTGAAACCTACTTTTTCCATGCTTATTTCATACTGATATACAGAGGGCGTTGTAAAAGCTATCATATTACCTTGTAAAAGCTATCACTTTACACGGTAAAAGCTATCAAATTACAAGGTAATATGATAGCTTTTACAGGGGTATTTCCATTATGTTATGTTTCAAGTGGTTACGACAGGGCAAGACTGAAGGGGCGATGCTTGGTCGCTCAGCGGCTTTTCCGTGCCCTTACAATAAGTAGGTGTGCATAATTAATTATACAATCCTTGCACACCTACTTAATTCTGCAGGTTTTTTACCTGCGCCCTCAGAATTGCACCGTGACGTTGGCATAGACGCTGCGTCCCTTCTGCGGAATGTGGTTCCAGTCGGAGTAGGTAGAGTAATTCCTGTCGAAGATATTCTCCACCCCTGCGCGTAGCTCTGCCGCCACGGTGCCCAACCGCAGCAGGTAGGCTGCACTGACATGCCATACGGCGTAGCCTGACGTGGGAGTCTCGCCGTACTCCGTACCGCAACGGCTGTTGCGAGATGCCATTCTGACGCCTGCCTCAGCCTCAAGGCTACCGCGGGTATAGCGCAGCGTACCTACGTATGTGAGCGGAGCTATCAGCGGCAGTCGTGCACCGGTGCTCTCCCTGCCATAGCTGAATGTCAGGCGGTTCTCCCATCGCAGTGGCTCGAGCGGCGACCATGCAGCCGTAAGCGTGGCATTGACTATCTGCGCACTGCTGAGGTTCTGATATACCTTCACCCCTGCGGCACCTATCGTCATAGGCGAGAAGCGATCATCAGGACGACCTATTATATAGTCGCTGAAGAAGAAGGCGTTGCCCTCCGCCTTCAGTTCCGCACGCGCGGTGCTCCATGCCGCCGAGAGATTCAGTTCTACTGCCTTCTCGTTGCGCAGGTGCGGATTGCCTATATAGTCATACTGGTCAAAGACGTTGTTAAGGAAGTATCCGTAGCCTTCCGTCACCGTAGGAGCCCTCGTGCCGTAGCCAGTGCCAGCCGCCAGGCGCCACGCCCCATACTCATAGGCATAGCTTGCCGCCAGGCGCCCTATGAGGTGCGAATAGTCCTGGTGCATGGTGGGGAAGTATATGCTGAGCGCCTTGAAACCCTCGTCGCTGTGTATGCGCTGGTTCTGCCATGCTGCCTTTGCAGAGAGGCGCACGTGGTGACGTTCGCCCAAGGTGACGTCGTCGGTCAGCGCCACTCCAGTGTTGAAGGTCCTTACGTCGGGCCACGTCAGCATATACATAGGCTTGCCCACGCGCGGATACATCGTCATGTCGGCAAAGAGCGTGTTGTAATATGCGTCGAGGTTAAGTTGCAAGAAGTGCCTGTCATTGCCGCCCTGCAGCAGACTGTACAGTCCGGCAGTCTTGCTCTTGCCCGGCATGTCCATGTGTATCTTCACGTCGGGGCGCTTGGTGTCGTCCATGTTGTGGGTTATGCGGTTGTAGTACAGCTTCGTCTCCCAGCGGTTCAGCAGCGTGCCGATGTGCTCACGTCGGTACGACAGCGAGGTTATGAAACCGCGTGCATCCTTAACGTCCATGGTAAGGGCCGGATAGCCTATGTCGGTAGCCACGTCAACTATCACGGTGCCCTCTACTATGTGGTTGTCACGAGGCTGCCAACCCAGGTTGGCGAAGGCATTGACCTTGCTGAACTGTGAGAAAGAGACCACCTCGCCGCCACCTGCCTTGTAGTTATCGGCATGTCGGTAGAACACTCCGAAGTTGGTATAGAAGCGGTGTGTGGAGAATGCCGCATCGACGCCATACGCCTGCACGGTGCCATTGCTCTCAAAGCCAGCCGAAGCATTATACTCAGCATGCTTGGCATCGAAGCCCACACGCCGCAGTTTGAGGTCTATGCTGCCGCCTATGTTGCCCGTAGCCTGCGGATTGCCGTCGAGTCCGGAATTGAGGCTTATGCGCTGCAGGTTTCCACTCTCCACGTACGACGTTACGGGGTCCATCTTGTCGGTGCAGGCATAGAATATCTTCATGCCGTCGATGGTTGTTGACAGTCGCTCGCTCTGCATGTTGTTCACCACGGGTTCCCAGGCATAGCTGCCGCGGCGCACCACGTCAACCTTACCCAATCGTAGCAGATGCTCGTCTATGCTTGCCGTCCTACCCTTGGCGGCAGTCTTTTGTCTGGATTGTATCGAAGAAGAAACGACCACCTCGTCGATGGTCGTCTCCCTTGATATCGTATCGGCAGGATTTGCTGCCAATCCTCCTAATATAAGTAGTGTTATCATTCGTTTATTCTTTTTGTTACCCTCCCCCGCGAAACGGGGGAGAACGGAAGCTGTTATTTCCTTCACATCCCTCACAGGGTTGCCCTCCCCCGCGAAACGGGGGAGAACGGAGGCGGTTACTTCCTTCACGGTTCCTGCCCTCCTCACTCTCAAGGTTGCCCTCCCCTGCGAAACGGGGGAGAACGGAGGCGGTTACTTCCTTCACGGTTAGCCCCCCTCCCTCACAGGGAGGGCCAGGGTGGGTCTCTCAGGAAGGGCCGGGGTGGGTCTCTTATAATGTGACTTTCCAATACAGGGTGCTCAGTGCCTCGCCACCTGCCACGGTGTTGCCCTCAGAATCCTTTACGTTAAGGTGAATGTCCCATTCACCCGTCATCGTCAGGTTGAGCTTGCCCTCATAGCTGCCGTCAGGCTGCAATGTGAGCGGCTCGTTGTTAGGCGAGGTATGGTTGCCCATGTCAGGCATGGTAGGGTATATCTCCACCGAGAACTGCTCGCTGCTGAGTGCGTAAGGCTGTTTCTTGTCGCTGCCTTGCCTTGATATGTAAGCCTTTATGGTGTTCACTCCCACCTGATAATCGGTAGGATCAACCAAGGTAAGGTAATAGGTGGCACTGCCAACCTTAAACGACTTCAGCCATACCCTGCCGCTTGCCTGTGCGTCAACGGTGAGCAGAGAAGCCTTGTGGACAGTGGAGCGTTCCTGTGTGCTGACCTTATACGATAGTTCCCAGTAGCCACTCTCGCCGCTTGGCATGATGAACGACACCCATGCCCTGCGCACTGCCGGGAAGGTAGCGTCGTATTGCTCCGCATCACCGCCTATAGGTGTAGAGTGCTGCATACCCATAGCCGTCATGGTCATCAGCGGAGTGATGTCGGTAACGGAGAAGTCGCGCACGTAGCCGCCGGTAGAAATCTTCGTCAGTGCGAAGAATACATCGTTATAGCCCACGGTGAGCTTGCCGCTACGTGAGTATGCCTTCAGTGCATACTTACCGTCGATGGTATCGCGCAGACTTTCTATCTCCTTCAGGTAGCCATTATTGAGGAACGTATATGCGAGGAATGTCTCCTCCTCGTCGCAGCATTCGTTATCCACCTCGTTTGGTACTACTATCTGAGATTGTGGTTCATCGCTGCTGTCGCACGATGTGAGCTGCAGTCCTACTACGAACAATGCTGCAATAAAAAGTAAATTCTTCTTCATGTTGTTATCTCCTTTCTTTATTCGATTTCCTTTATCTGGTGCAAAATTACTGCTATTTTGATAATCTTGAAATCCCATTTGTATGGTATCCTGCATACCATGACTATGGT
Organism: Prevotellaceae bacterium UBA3849; assembly: GCA_002392645.1. GTDB lineage: Bacteria > Bacteroidota > Bacteroidia > Bacteroidales > Bacteroidaceae > Prevotella. The sequence goes on along the minus strand of DGHL01000075.1, from coordinate 5,389 downwards.
ATAATGTAGTATAATATGCAGTAAAACAAAGGTTTGGCATATTACACCGTATGGTTGGCAAAAAATGTAAAAACAAAATAATACGCCGTTTTATGTTGGTAATTAAAATGAAAATATTAATTTTGCATTTAGAAACATCCAAACAATTTATGTTAAGACTAATATTTATTATCCTAATGTCGGCCTTGTCAACGGCAGGAGGGGTGCATGCACAGAAGAAAGTTCCAAAGCTGAAGGCAAAGGTTGACAGCATTCTCGACAATCGTTATTTCAATTCGAAATATGACACCAACTACATAAGCAGGCCGTTACAGCGACTTACGCTGAAACTGCGTACCAACTTGTCGGGTAACGAGATAACATCTGAGCGGAGGGCTGACGGAGAAACTTTCCGCTCAAAACTATCAACCGACAACAGACTGACCTTCAGCGTAGGGGCAAGCTACCGCGGACTGTCGGCTTCGCTGTCGCTTAATCCAGCCAGCCTTAGCGGAAAGGACGAGGATTTTGAACTCAACGTAAGCTATTACTCTAACAAGATAAGTCTTGACGTAAGCTATCAGGAGGCGAAAACCCTTAACGGCGATTATGAAAACCAAGGTCAGACGGTGCACCTTGACAAGGGAAGCATAAGCATGAAGATGTTTACCTTTGCAGGTAACTACACCTTCAACCACCGCCGATTCTCCTTTCCAGCCGCCTTCACCCAGTCATACATACAAAGGCGCTCGGCTGGTTCGTGGCTGGCAGGCATCAGCTATCAGGGCATAGAGATCAAGAACGCGTCTGACGAGCTCCATGGTTTGCCCCAGATGCGTATATTCATAGGTAACTTTGCCATTGGCGGCGGATACGGATATAACTTTGTAGTAAAGAAATGGCTGTTCCATCTGTCGGCTATGCCTACGCTGATAATAGTAAACCGAAACAACACTACGGTGAATGGCGAGAGGTACAGGACGGGCTATCACTTCCCCGAGATGATATTCAACCACCGCTTGGCAATAGTGCATAACTTCAACGAGCGTTTCTTCTTTGCTGCCACGACAGTGATAAACCTGACGACGTTCCACTCAAGCGACTATTTCGTTGTGCAGGACAAATGGAAGGCAAGGGCAACCTTTGGGTTTAGGTTGTAGGGGGGGTAACAAAGAAATGATTATTGTGTAAACAAGAATAAAGGCAAGAAATGAACTCTATGTCATTTCCTGCCTTTCTTTATCTCTATCAAGTTGTATTTGGATGTTTCTTATTTGTTGCTTGCCGTTACGCGCTTTACTCGGCCGGTGAGGGTCTGCGCACGTGTCACGAGGTTGTAGATAGGACAACCCTTCTCGGTGTCTTCTACAAGCTGACGGATGGTTGCCTCGTCGCGTGGGCTGCTGACGACTACACGCATCTTGATGTTTGTAGGATAGAGAGGGGTATTCTCAAAACCCTTGCGACCGGCACGTGGGTCCAGTTCTGCGGTGAGCGATACCTTCAGGGTGTCGAGAGGTATCTTATAGCGTGCTGCAGTGCCCTCTGCCACGTGAGTGAAGCATGAGCCGAGCAGTCCGATGTGGGCTTCCACTGCCGTGGCACCAAGGTCGTTGCCGCCGAATATCTGTGGATGATCCTGTATTACGCGGTGGTGTCTTACCTGTACCACTGTCACACCTGCTGCAGGGTTGATGAATGCTGATGGTCCGTCTGGACTCAGGTAGCTGTCGCTCTGTGCTGGCGTAAACTCGTTCTTGCGTGAGTATGGGTAGTCGTAGGCATAGCCACCAAACTTGCTGCGGTCAGGACGCTGTCCGCTCTCACGGAGCTTCTTGTTTCCTTCGCCTTTCTTAATCTCCCACTCGATGAACTCGCGCAGACCTGGCTGATACGTAGGCGGTATCTCCAGCTGCTCCGGCGTGCGGGTGTATTCTATAGTGGTCTCCACCTTGTTGGCCTGCAAAGAGAACTGATACAACGGTGAGTTCTTCTCGGCAAGCAGACGCAGTTCCTCGAGCTGCGCGTCAGATGCAGGTGAATCGATGTATATGGTGTAGTCAATGCCCCAGTTACCTATGCTGCGTCCGGTCTGCTTCACGTTGACGGCGAGCGAGTCGATGGCGATGCCCTTGATGGCTGCCTGCGTAGCATAGCTGTCGATGATGTCGCCTGCAATGGCAGCGATAACGTGGTCAGGTGTACCTATTCCGAGGTCGAAGCCGCCGTTGTTGTAGCCGCTGTCGTTAAGAAACTGGTGTTCGCGTATGATGACATGGCGTGTGCCGGCACGTTGCTCTGCTGTGGCGAAAGCCTTGATAGTAATGGGCTGCAGTGCCGATGTAGGAATGGCGAGCCAGTTGTTTACGGCTGTTTTCCTGCGCTTGAGGAAGTCACGAAACGACGGTGCGCTCTTCACTGCCTTCTTATACCATGAGGCATCGGTAATGCCTTTGTTCAGTCGTTGGTCGTTTTGCTGTGCATTGGCAGCTGTTATGGCTGCCAATGCTATTATCGTCAATATTGATTTCTTCATTTATTCTCTTCCTTTATATGGGTTTACTGTTATCGTTGAGCCATCGTAACCGTAGTTCTGCCAGAGGTTAGGGTTAACCTCGCGCTGTGCCTGTGGTATAGGATAGCGATAGTGCTTGAAGTCTATGGTCTGCTTGTTATACTCTGGATATTCCTTAGCAATCTTAGAGTTCTTGATGGTCTTGACGAGAATCTTCCAGCGCTTCAGGTCGAAGAGGTGCTTCTGCTCCAGTGTGAGCTCCCATGAACGCTCCTGAATGATGGCGTTGCGGAACCCTTCGTAGTCGAGTCCTGCCTCCAGGTCGTGGGGCTGCGCCTCGTTGCTGTTTATGTCCTCGCGGAATGCACGGCGTCGCACCTTGTTGAAGGCATCATAAGCCTCCTGATTTGGCTGTCCGTCGCGCTCGTTGATAGCCTCTGCAAGCAGCAGGTAAACCTCTGCAAGACGTATGACCTGACGGTTCATGGCGCGGTCAGAGGCACTTGTCTCGGGCGAGTCGTGGTCAATATACTTATTGAAGCGTGAGAAGCCAGACTCCTTGATGCCGTCGCCGTCGTTGTCGAAGTAGAAGTGGAAGTAGCTGTTGGTAGAAGGACGCCATAGCGAGTCGGCTATGGTGACAGCCTTTCGCTGGTCGCCTTCGAGGTATGAGTCGCGCAACTCGTTGTCTGGACCCGGAGCTATGTGTGGCAGCGATACGCTGAAACCTGTTGAGAACGAGCAGTGGCAGAGGTGGTTGTTGCCTGAGGCATCACCGTCACGTGTGCTTGAACCCATATAGAACTGTATGGCGAAGATGCTCTCCTTGCCGTTGCGGTTCTTGTTGTTCCAGTTGTCGTAGAAGTCTTCCTCGAGCTGATACTCGCCAGAGTCGATGACCTTCTGTGCATACTGTGCAGAGAGGTCGAAGTATTCATGGCGCTGAGCATCGGTGAGGTCGTCATCAACCTGTGCCCATGTGAGGTAAACCTTAGCCAGTGCGGCATTGGCAGCACCGCGGGTAGCGCGACCTATGTCTGTAGCAGCGTATTCGCTTACCTCCGGCAGCAGCTCGGCAGCATCCTTAAGGTCGCTGACTATCTGCTGATAAACCACCGTCTCAGGTTCGCGCACTGCATTGTTGCCCTCGCCCACCTTTGTTATGACAGGCACCGGTCCCCATACCTGCACGAGGTAGTAGTGATAGTATGCACGGAGAAACTTTGCCTCGCCTATGCTTCTCGACGCCACAAGGGCTGATACTCCTGCCGGAGCATCCTCCAGTCGCTCTATCACGTCGTTGGCGCGTGCTATTGAGGTGTATGCTGCTGACCACAGACGCACGAGGTAAGAGTTCGTGCCGTCCCACTTGAGCAGTCCGAGCATACCGCCTCCACCGTTAGGGTTCTCGCCCGACACGGTAGTCTCAGATGGCAGGTCGGTAAGATACATGTATGTAGTAGCAAGCTCTATGTCGCTGGCATATATAGCATTGACGAGAGCCTTGGCATCGGCATCGGTCTTTGGCAGACTGCTCTCTGAGAGTTTACTCGGATCGCCCTGGTCGAGCGATTCGCAGGATGTCACGAGCGATGCCACTATTATCAACACTGCGAGTGTCACTACGTTTATTGAGAAGAGCGTCAACAGGCTCCTATATATCTTTTTGTTGCTTTTATTCATATCTGTGATTGTGTTACGGTATTCTCCCCACCCTCCCCGCATGCGGGGGAAAGGGAATGGAGATACCTTAATTATTATAGGTGGGTTCTAAAAATTCCCACGAGTTAAATTAGTTAATTACATGAATAACATTATGTCATCTTTTTGTTTTCTTTCGGTGCAAACTGTTAACTTCTGCGGTCACATAGCCCGCTATGGTCAATGGTCTTTACACCCCCTCCGCTTCGCTTCTCCCCCGTTTCGCGGGGGAGCGCAACCCTTATCAGTTAACATTTTGCCCTCGAAACAAATTCAAAAATCTGACAGTGGGAATTATTAGAACCCACCTTTATTTTTACCTTCTTACTTATTCTCTTCTGCCTCTATCTGTGCCTCTGTCTTACCGTACCTGCGCTGTTTTGACTGGAAGTGCTCCACGGCCTCCAGCAAATGTTCGTTAGTGAAGTCAGGCCAATATACCGGTGTGAAGTACAGTTCGGCGTATGCTATCTGCCACAACAGGAAGTTGGATATACGCTGCTCACCACCCGTACGTATGAGCAAGTCCGGGTCAGGCTGGAAGCATGAGTCGAGATGCTCGCTTATGGTCTGCTCCGTCACCGTTGCCGGGTCAAGGGTGCCGTTCTTTGCCTTCTCAGCTATCTTGCGCACGGCATCAGTCAATTCCCAGCGTGATGAATAGCTCAGCGCTATGGTGACCGTCATGTTGGTATATGAGGCAGTATGCTCCTCAAGCCACTCCATCTTCTCACGCACCTCCTTTGGCAGTCGCGAGCGGTCGCCAGTCATACGCATACGCACCTGGTTGTCATCAAACAATTCCTTCTTCAGGCTTGTCAGTACCAATCCCATGAGTGCCGAGACCTCTTCCTGCGGACGATTCCAGTTCTCCGTAGAGA
>DGHL01000075.1:0-121 GCA_002392645.1 Prevotellaceae bacterium UBA3849 | reverse complement strand
TAATGGCTATATGTTGTGGTATTCTGTTTTTATCTATCATTCCTTTATTGGGTATAAAGTATAGGTGGGTTCTAAAATTTCCCACGAGTTAAATTTGTCAATTATATGAATATCATTATGT
>DGHL01000076.1:3655-21396 GCA_002392645.1 Prevotellaceae bacterium UBA3849 | reverse complement strand
GCGAACTGTTCGCTTCTGCGGTCACATAGCCCGCTATGCCCCCTTATCAGCTAACATTTTGCCCTCGAAACAAATTCAAAAATCTGACAGTGGGAATTATTAGAACCCACCAAATAACTTTCTTCTGTTTTTTATCCGAGATACTTTATCAATATCTTTGCATTGCCACTGTCACGAAGCTTTGCTATCGACTTTTCTCGTATCTGACGCACACGCTCACGTGTAAGTCCGAGTTCATCACCTATCTCCTCCAATCCCTTTTCCGGACATCCTATGCCGTAGCACTCGCGGATAATGATAATCTCGCGCTCCTTGAGCACACGGTTAAGCACAGCATTCAGTTCCTGCGCCATAGATTCATGGTCAACCTTGCGGTCGGTACGAGAGTCATCACCACTCGCCATCACGTCAAGCATACAGTTATCCTCACCGTCCTGGAAAGGTGCATCGATGCTGACATGGTGTCCGTCTGCCATAAGGCTCTGTCCGATCTTCTCCTCGTCAATATTGGTTACCTCTGAGAGCTCACCTACACTTGGATGACGCTGGTTTTCCTGCTCAAAACGATTAATCTCATGATTAATTCTGTTAAGCGAACCAACCTGATTGAGAGGCAGACGCACAATACGGCTCTGCTCGGCAATAGCCTGCAGTATGCTCTGACGAATCCACCATACGGCATATGATATGAATTTGAAACCACGCGTCTCATCAAATTTCTGCGCAGCCTTTATCAACCCGATGTTTCCTTCGTCAATAAGGTCGGTAAGTGACAAGCCCTGATGCTGATACTGCTTTGCCACTGACACAACGAAACGCAGATTGGCTGTCACGAGTTTGTCTTTGGCTCGCTCGCCTGCCGGACCGCCCTTCTTAATAAGCTGCGCAAGTTCGATTTCCTCATCAATAGAAATAAGTGGAGCACGACCAATCTCTACAAGATACTTGTCCAGGGCTTCGCTGGAACGATTGGTGATACTCTTCTGAATTTTTAACTGTCTCATTGGTTACTCTTATATCTATGCAATATTTCTCCTTGTTTTATAATAACGACCGTATTTCGCTTTTATTGTGTATCTTGTGAAAAAAATTTCCACAAGACATATTTCTGTCGCCTTACAATTTACATTCTATCGAACAACAAAAGCCATGCCACTATGCCGTTACCACCAAAAAAGTGTCCATAACATATACTATGACACAACACAGAACCGCGACTGGAAACAATCCCATACCGAACCATGCCGCAACGATACCTGCCAACAATGCAACGAATCCCACGACGGGATTGGACGTTACATCCATGATTGCCGGAAATGTCATGACCGCAAGGGTTACATATGGCACATAGTACAGGAAACTACGCAGGAAACGATTCTTTATACGCCCACTGATAAAAGCCATCGGCAGCACTCGTATAAGGTTCGTAGTGACAATGGCTATCAATATATATATTATAATGTCAGTTCTCTCCATCGGTATCATCGTTTACTGGTCTGATCCACGCCACTACTGCAGATATAACCACTGTTAATAATATTATACGAAGGCCAGGAGTCATCTGACTCAGCAATGGCATAACGGCACATAAGCCACTGAGCACTATACTTGCCATTATGGCATAAAGCACATTCCTGTCATGTCTTGCCGGCGGAACGATAATGGCGATAAACATACCGTATAGAGAAACGCTTAAGGCTGAAACGATATTTGACGGCAGCATTCCACCTGCCACAATACCTGCTGCGCAACCTGACGCCCAGAATATGCCGGATATAAACGCCGCCGCATAAGTATATCTGGGTGGTGTATATCCCTCATGACCAATGGATATGCCAAATACTTCGTCGGTTATGCAGCATGCCATGAGAACACGCTTAAACAACGACGTTCCAGGGGCTATCTTCTGTGACAGCGCCGCACTCATTAACAAATAACGTAGATTTACCACAAGGCACATGGCAACAAGTTCTGCATAACTGGCACTCAGTGCTACCAGTGTATATACGCCATACTCTCCTGCCGATGCTCTTGTAAAAAAACTCGATACGAAGCCATCAATAGCAGTAAGCCCTGCCTTCTTTGCTATAATACCAAGCGAGAAGGCAACGGCAAAATACCCAAGGGCTATGGGAATGCCATCGCGCAAACCACGCACGACCTCGTTTTCCGTATTATTATTTCGTATTTTTTCTTCTTTACTCATTTATTTCCGTCCTGAAACGAATATCTGTGTGTCATTCCTTACGCCACTTATTCTTTTTAGTTGCTCGATGCGCTGCTGCCGCACTGCTGGTAGGACCATAGAAATTCTCTGCATCATACTTCTTCGACTTCACAGTAGATACGACCTTACCTCCTGTTCGTAGGGCCTCACGATATTGCGCATGACGCTGTATGATCATATCTACATAGTTTGCCGTTTCGGAGCCTCGCATATATCCGTATTTAACCACAGGGTCGCGATAATACTGTGCATTTGCAAGCAATAAAACATAGCGTTTCACATCGTCCCATCGCTGTGGTATTCCACCATGTTTCTTTGTCAATGCCATGGCATCGCGTATATGGAATGCTCCGCCATTGTATGCCGCAAGAGCGAATTTCATTCTTTCTGCCGGACTACCAACATCCCTAAAGCTATTTTGCAACTCTCTCAACAAGCGGGCTGCTGCTGCCACGTTTGCCTCCGGAGAATACATCTGGTCTCTCGGTAATCCTAAATGATCAGCCGTTGATGGCATTATCTGCATCAAACCGCAAGCTCCTGCCCATGAGTGTGCCTTCGGATCGAAACATGATTCCTGGTAACACTGGGCGGCAAGCATGATCCAGTCAACGCCTGCTACGGAGGAGTATTTACGGAACAGATTGTCATAGTTGGATATCTGTCCCTTGCCTGCCGACAGCATGACAGGATATATACGCCGCGTAACGATTCCCGTTGACAATATGGTCTTTTCCTGCCGCTGTGCATCAGCAAGCATATTCTGCTTATACCATGCACGAACTATCTTTGCCAGTTCTTTGCTGTTCTTACCCACAGTCCACTCAGGTCCACACTTTATAAAGCCTACCTGATCTTTACGCTTCAACGGGAAGGCTATGATGTCACCTTCTCCGTTACGCAATCGTCTTACCATGTCTGCTGTATCCTTACAGACATCAACCCTGAGCATCACGCCAAGGTGTTGTGCAAGTTTCTCGCACACCATATAGTGTGCACCGAGTGCCTTACCATGATAGTCATAATACGTGTCAGGTCCAGAGAGTGTGAGCATTATCATCTCGCCACCCTCCTGAATATCAGACAATGTATAATGGCTATTTGCAGATGTCGTGTCTGCCGCTGTGCCCTGCTCGTCCGTTCCCTCCGTCTCCACCGTGGTTCCCCAAGGTGTAACGATGGTGGTCGTCTTTTCCTTACACGATGCTACGAGTACACACAACGCTAATACTATTGAGTCTATAATAAAACTACGCATTACCATTTACTTTTCCAAGGCACGGAATTCATCGCCCATATTTAAATTAAGGTAAGCATCATATAATATCGGATACCATCGTGCGCGGTCATCAGGCATTGCTTTGCGATAACGCTCCATATATGGCAACAGTTTCTTGTAATACGACTGAGATTTCTTCATCCTTGCCCTGTAAACAAGTTTTCTGTTCTTCAATTCATGCTGTGCCTTAAGGTAATAAATGTACCCAATATTATAGTTCACTATAGGCATTGCCTCATTCTTCTGCAATATCTTATTGCCATACACAAGTGATTCGTCATACTTCTCCATTGACATCAGTACACTGTGTTTTGCCAGCAGGAATAATTCCTTCAGCGAATCCACCTTCAGGGCTTCATCTGCATATTTCTCGGAAGTGGCATAGTCACCACGTTCTGTGTAGTAGTCTATGAGTCTCGGGAAGAAATACTCTGACCTTGGATAGTCCTTGAAACCTTCTTTTACATATTTTATGTATTCACTCGTATCTTTATTCTCGAAAGTCATGTCTGACAGCATTCTCAGTGCTTCTTCCCTGCGAGATGTATAGTGCACTGCCTCTGCTGAGTATTTACGGGCTTTCACTATATCATTGAGATTATACGCGGCAACAAGCGCCAGGTATGATGCGAGGGTATCCTTCGAACTGTCCAGCATATCTGCATCGAATAACGGTTGTCTGCGCACGTCAAGATACACGTCAAGACTGTTCCATGCCTCATCCCACTGCTTATGGGTCAGGAAATATACACCGCCATTAAGAAGATTCACTCTCCGTGGAGCAAGAAATTCTGAATGCCTTTTGCGATATGACGGATCAGACACGCCTTTCTCGTTAGGCGCTGCATCAACAGAATCCAGTGTCTCTATCGCAAGAAACATACGACGGCAGGTCTTCATGTAACATGCCGTATCTGTCTTCAACTTCAAGTACATCTTGTTATTGCCTACCTCAAACTGCTTACGCAACAAGTCAACCAGCAGCATGTGCAAATCCTTACGCTTAGCATATTCTGCCTCTGACAGGTACTTACGCATCGTAGCCTCGCTTTTCTCCAAAGCCTGCTGTTTCTTCTGGGCGTTATTGTCGCCCTTCTCCATGTCTGTGGCATTCTTCACAGCCGATTTTGCTGCTTCTATGTCTGCCTTAAGCTGCTTAGCCTTCTTTACGTCTTCCTTTGCAGCAAAGACTCCGATGCTGCAAATGCAGAGAAGTATCATTACAATCTTGCGCATAAGCCAATACACTATAATATAAAATTTGTGTGGGACTTTTATCGGACACACTCTCTCACTGCCCAAAATCAAAGATGAGAAATCCGTGTCGTTTGCCAACATTGACATGCTGACAAAAGTACACGGATTTCTCCTTTTCTATTTATATTGAACTGAATTTATCAATAGTCACCGAGCATCTTTGTTATCTCATCAGCCTTTTCCTTCTGTCCTACTGCGTTGTAGTACATACGAAGCTGCATTGGCCAGTTAGATATCTGCTCATGGTTAGGATCAAGCTCGCGTACCTTCTCGAGGTTAGAAATAGCACCCATGAATGCATCGTTGCAATCCTTCAGGTCCTGACCAAAGAGACGACCAGAGCGATCACCCTTGGTTGACTGTATGTAATCTGCCTTGTTACCATAGCAGAGTGCAAGGTTGAACCAGCCATATACGAAAGAAGGGTCAATCTCTGTCACTTTCTTATAGTCAGCGATAGCACCGTCGAAATCCTTGTTGTCATTCTTTGTACTACCACGCATATAGTAAGCGAACTTGTTGTTTGGATTCTTGACAATAGCATCCTCTACCATCTTCTCGGCAATAGCCTTCTCGCCCATCTCACCATACATTGAGCAAATCTGTACGAAATACTTGTCCTCATTCAGTTCCTTCAGTACGTTGATGTAGTTCAGGGTATCCTGCTTTGTCTTCATGTCCATGCTTGCAGACTGCAGACAGATAGCCTCAGCCTGATCCTTTACACGGTCATCATTCAATGCACCCTTTGCATAAGCCTGTGCATTCTTATAGTCCTTGTTCTGATAACTTGCATACGCAGCGAAGAATGAAGCCAAAGATACGAATGGATCACCATCCTTTGCAGTAGCGAGGTAGATCTTACTGTAGTTCAGCTTCTCCTGATTGTCGTTTGTCTCGTTTGAGGCATTGATAAGGATAGCACGATAGTTCTCCATCTCTGTCATTGCAGCCGTACCCTTCTTCTCATCATTGTCCTTAAAGTTCTTTGCTGCATAAATGGCATTATAGATGTCATTATAGTTAACTTCATCAGTCTTCTGTGCTATTACTGCAGCAAAAGACTTGTCTGCTGCAGGTTTTGCGAGTTTATACAACTCAGCCCAAGCCTTTGCCTTCTCTGCCGGTGCAAGTGAAGCCTCCTGGCTATTGTAGATCTCTAAACCCGCCTTATAATCTTTAGTCGCCTTGATTTCCTTACCGATGTTAGGATTCTGTGCGAATGATGCTGTGGCTGCTACAGTCGCAAGCATCGTAATAAAAATCTTTTTCATAATTTGCTTATTAATTAGTTGTTAGTTATTCATTATTATTCTCTGTGGTTTCTCCAACAGAATATTCGTTTTCATTTTCGTTCTCGTCTTCAGTGATTTCCTCATGTGGAACTACGCAAACACTTGCGATAGCTTCATTACGTTTCTTAAGGTCAATCAGTTTAACGCCCTGTGTATTGCGTCCCTTTTCACCTCCCGTTTCTGCGATTGCGAAACGTATTGCTATTCCACTCTTATTGATAATCATGAGGTCTTCATCGCCTGTGACACATTTCACTGCTACCACCTTACCGGTCTTGTCTGTAACATTCAATGTATTCACACCCTTGGAACCACGCTTGCTGAGACGATATCCACCATCCTCAACCTTCATGTATGTCGTTCCGTCCTCACGTGTTACCTCTGTCAGCACACCAATCTTCGAACGTTTACCGAAGCCCTTCTCTGACACTACCATCAGCGACTGCTCTGGATCGTAAGCCACTACCATCTCTATGACGGCATCATCGTCACCCACAAGTTTCATGCCACGAACACCTGTAGCGACACGGCTCATAACACGGACATCCGTCTCGTTGAAACGTACAGCCTTACCATTACGGCTGGCAAGTATCAGTTCGTTATGGCCATTGGTAAGCATTACGTTTACTACCTCATCGCCTTCCTGTATATTTATGGCACGCACGCCTCTTGAACGTGGACGTGAGAAGTCCATCAGACAGGTACGCTTTACAATACCATTCTTGGTTGCGAATACAACGAAGTGGTTCTTGAGGAACTCCTCGTCAGTAAACTTGTGGCTCTGTATGCCGAGGAACGCATTCACTGTATCGTCCGGCTCAAGCTGCAACATATTCTGTATCGCACGTCCCTTAGAGTCTCTTGCACCCTCTGGTATCTCGAAACATCTCTGCCAATACACACGTCCCTGCTTGGTAAAGAACATTATCATATCATGAGCCTCTGCTGCATACATGTACTCCGTAAAGTCTTGCTCACGAGTGCGGCTGCCACGGCTGCCCGTGCCGCCACGCGACTGTGCACGGAAGTCTGTCTGCAGTGTACGCTTGATGTATCCAAGATGGCTCATCGTGATGACAACAGGATCGTTGGCATAGAATTGCTCTGGATTAAACTCTGCGTTTGAAAGTTTTATCTCTGTGCGACGCTCATCGCCATACTTTTCCTTAACCTCCTGCAGTTCATCCTTCATGACCTTCTTGCACAACTCAGGATCCTCAAGTATCTGCTGTAAGTATGCAATGAGTTTCTCTAATTCTGCATACTCGTTGCGCAGTTCTTCTACACGCAGACCTGTCAGCTGGCCCAATCGCATGTCAACGATTGCCTTAGACTGCAGTTCATCAATATTGAAGCGAGCTTCCAAAGAACGCTGTGCATCGCCTGGCGACTTTGACGAACGAATTATCTTAACCACCTCGTCAATATTGTCAACCGCGATTATCAATCCTTCAAGGATATGGGCACGTGCCTCTGCCTTTTTCTTCTCAAACTTGGTACGACGTATTGTCACATCATGACGATGCTCCACGAAATACCTCACACACTCTTTCAGTGTGAGCAGGCGTGGACGTCCCTTCACCAATGCGATGCAGTTGACAGAGAACGAACTCTGCAGAGCCGTCATCTTGAACAACTTGTTAAGTATCACGTTAGCGTTAGCGTCACGTTTCACGTCAACCACGATACGCATACCTTGACGACCTGTCTCATCGTTTACGTTAGAGATGCCCTCTATCTTTCCTTCCTTTACCAACTCAGCGATATTCTCAATCATCTGAGCTTTGTTTACACCGTAAGGAATTTCTGTAACGACGATCTTGTCGTGTGTCTCACCTGTCTCTATCTCTGCCTTTGCACGCAACACTATCCTGCCACGTCCCGTCTCATAGGCATCCTTCACGCCCTGTATGCCGTATATGTATGCGCCAGTAGGAAAATCCGGTGCCTTGATATACTGCATCAGTCCGTCTGTATCTATCTCTGGGTTATCAATGTATGCACAGCATCCATCGATTACTTCTCCCAAGTTATGCGTAGGAATATTAGTAGCCATTCCCACCGCAATACCATTACCGCCATTCACGAGCAGGTTTGGTATCTTCGTAGGCATCACTGTAGGTTCCTGAAGTGAGTCGTCGAAGTTATTCATCATGTCAACCGTATCTTTCTCAAGGTCGTCCATGATATGCTCACCCATCTTACTCAGCCTACACTCTGTATAACGCATAGCGGCTGCACCGTCACCGTCAACGGAACCAAAGTTACCTTGACCGTCAACCAATGTGTAGCGCATATTCCAATCCTGGGCAAGGCGCACTAACGCTCCATACACTGAAGAATCTCCGTGTGGATGATACTTACCCAGCACCTCACCTACCACGCGGGCACATTTCTTATATGGCTGGCTACTTGTATTATTAATTCCGAGCATACCATAAAGTATGCGGCGGTGTACAGGTTTAAAGCCATCGCGCACATCTGGCAGCGCGCGTGCCACGATCACCGACATAGAGTAGTCAATATAGCTTGACTTCATCTCATCCTCAATGTTAATCTTGCGGATTCTGTCGAAATCGTAAGTCTGTGTTTCGTCCATTTCTTTTCTTTACTTTTATTTTTTCTTTTTGCTTTCCTGTTTTTTACCTAAATGCCTCTCAGAGCCCCATAAATGCACTCTGACGCATTTTCCCTATTTTATTTCAGCGTACAAAGGTAATAAAAAAAGTTGAATATCGAAAGGGTGAAACTCTAAAAAAACGCATTTTAAGGCTTTTTTAGCACATCCATTCCGCTAACAACGTTTTTTTACATCAAAAACATGCTTACACAAGAAAAAAGTCAAGAATTTAAGGTCAATTCTTCAATTTAAGGCAATAAAACCTATGCTAATTGAAAAAAAAATAGTACCTTTGCACTCCATCATTGAAAATCAATATAATAACGACGAAAAGATGCAGGATATCAGAAACATTGCCATCATCGCTCACGTTGACCATGGAAAGACTACCCTCGTTGACAAGATGATGCTCGCAGGAAAGCTTTTCCGCGAAGGTCAGAATAATTCTGACCAGGTACTTGACGCTAACGACCTTGAACGCGAGCGTGGCATCACTATCCTTTCCAAGAACGTATCAATTAACTGGAAAGGTACCAAAATCAATATTATAGACACCCCAGGACACTCTGACTTCGGTGGCGAAGTTGAGCGTGTGCTGAATATGGCAGACGGCTGTATATTACTCGTTGATGCCTTTGAGGGCCCTATGCCTCAGACGCGTTTCGTCCTGCAGAAGGCTTTACAGATAGGTCTCAAGCCAATCGTAGTGGTAAATAAGGTGGACAAACCAAACTGCCGCCCTGAGGAGGTATATGAGATGGTATTCGACCTTATGTTTGCGCTTGACGCTACAGAGGACCAGCTTGACTTCCCTGTCGTTTACGGTTCTGCCAAGAACGGTTGGATGTCTGACGACTATAACAAGCCTACTGACAACATAGAATACCTGCTTGACAAGATCGTAGAGGTAATCCCTGCTCCTGAAGTTCTTGAGGGCACGCCACAGATGCTTATAACATCACTTGACTATTCAAGCTACACCGGACGTATTGCCGTAGGACGCGTTCACCGCGGTACACTGAAGGAGGGACAGAACGTAACGATATCTCATCGTGACGGCACAACCGAGAAGACAAAGATCAAGGAAGTTCACACCTTTGACGGAATGGGACATTCTAAGGTGTCTGAGGTACAGAGTGGTGACATCTGCGCTATCATCGGACTGGAGAAGTTCGAGATTGGTGACACCATCTGTGACTTCGAGAATCCAGAACCATTGCCACCTATCGCCATTGATGAGCCTACCATGTCTATGCTCTTCACCATAAACGATTCTCCTTTCTTCGGAAAGGAAGGCAAGTTCGTCACCTCACGTCATATCAACGACCGTCTGCAGAAGGAGCTTGAGAAGAACCTTGCACTACGCGTAGAGCCTTTCGAGGATTCTACCGATAAATGGATTGTCAGCGGTCGTGGTGTGCTTCATCTGTCAGTACTCATCGAGACAATGCGCCGCGAAGGATACGAGCTGCAGGTTGGTCAGCCTCAGGTTATCTACAAGGAGATTGACGGTCAGAAGTGCGAGCCTATCGAGGAACTCACCATCAATGTGCCTGAGGAGTTCTCAAGCAAGATGATTGACATGGTGACACGTCGTAAGGGCGAGATGACATCAATGGAAGCACAAGGCGAGCGCGTAAATATCGAGTTCGACATTCCATCACGTGGCATAATCGGTCTGCGTACCAACGTTCTTACTGCCAGTCAGGGCGAGGCTATCATGGCACACCGTTTCAAGGAGTACCAGCCTTACAAAGGTGAAATAACCCGTCGTCTCAATGGTTCCATGATTGCCCTTGAGACAGGTAATGCCTATGCTTATTCAATAGACAAACTGCAAGATCGCGGTAAGTTCTTCATCGATCCAGGCGACGACGTATATATGGGTCAGGTCGTAGGCGAGCACGTACACGACAACGACCTCGTAGTCAATGTAACAAAAGCTAAGCAGCTTACCAACGTACGTGCATCAGGCTCTGACGAGAAGGCACGTATCATTCCTAAGACGGTTCTCTCACTCGAAGAGTGCCTTGAGTACATCAAAGAGGACGAATTGGTCGAGGTTACTCCAAAGTCAATGCGCATGCGCAAGATAATCCTTGATCATCTCGAGCGCAAGCGTGCCAACAGGGAATAATCCTATTTGAAGAAAAATAATTCACTTGTTACCCGCAACACACCTCGTTCATTAGCACATCGAGGTTTGTTGCGGGTATTTCATTATATAACTGGAAGGGAAAGCATACTCCTATCTTATACATACCGGGCAACTTGGCAAGCACCCTGTCATAATAACCCTTTCCCCTACCCATTCGGTGCATGGCTTTGTCAAATGCCATGCCTGGTATCAATCCTACGCCGTTATGCTGCAATAATTCCGTCCACGTCTCCTGGGACAAAGCTTCCGTCGTAGGCTCCATTATGCCATAAGCACCCTCCGACAGATCTGACAACGCAGCAAGACGGTGTATTGTCATCTGCGTGTCACTAACCACCTTGGGTAACAACACCGTCTTACCCATCGCCAGCAGTTTCGTAACGAGTCTGTGAGTACACACTTCGTCTGACAAAGACCAATATGCAAAGACCGTCTCCGCTTCCAACACTTTACCATGCCTCAGCAACTGGCCGCAAATCCTCTCCGAATGTGCCTTCAGCTCTTCCTCCGAGAACATATTCTTACGTTCCCTGACTTCTTTTCTCAATGCCGTTTTATCTTCCCTCATCACTCTACATGAAATCTTTTATGCCACTCGCTGAAGACCTTTACCCCATGCTCACCGAACTTCTCCAGTGAATGAAGCGCCTGTTCATAGCTTTTATGATAGTCAAGATGTGTCTTTGAGAAGAATTTATCTGCATAGCATATTATCTGCTCCTCCACGGTTTCAGGCACGAGGTCTTCCTCCGGCAGCGGCAATTTCCTTTCACGTATATTCTCAGCTGTCAGTCCTGTGCCTGTATGACGGGCGCACACACGAGCCACCGCACATGCATCATCGGCATCAAGCATACCTGCCTCCTGTATCATCTGTGCACCTATCACACCATGACACAAGTAAGGTTCCGTCCCATGGCAATGTATGCCCGTTGCATCACAATGCACTATTCCTATATCATGCAGCATGGCTGCGGCATACACGAAATCCTTGTCTGCCTTCAATTCCGGATGTACCTCACACACCTTTGCGGCAAGTTCCGCCACATACCTGCTATGTTTCACCAGAATCTCACGCAGTTCTGGCATTGTCTCTTCCGGATAATAGTAGTCTATTACTTTCTGGTAGTCTATCATTTCTATTTTATCTTTATACTTCTTATCACTGTCGCTGACGCTCCCGTGCTTCCCGTATGCTGTAGGTGGAAGCCGCCGAAGTCGTTCGGATGTGGCATTTCCGCATCCATCTGCTGCGTTTCTCCTCCTTGTTCTATCTGCGCCTTCAGCGTTTTTCCTTCAGCGTTCAGCCTTACCACGCAGCCTTTCTTAAACAAGTCGCAACGCTGCGGCTCACATATAGGCGCAACCTTTCCATTTACATATTCCACGAGCACTGTTTCCACTGCATGGTCATAGTCTGGCGTACGTACAAAACGCAGTCCGTATCCCGTCAGGGTCTTTGTATCAAACTTTATACAGATGTCCAGATACTGTCCCGTGGCAGAGCCAAAGCCTTGCCCTGCACTCTTACAAGGGTCCAGTGCCACAACGCACTCTTGTTTCATTGTCGGCTCCGACGTCTTTGGCGTAAACATAAGGCGCGCTCCTTTCTGCACCTGTACCATACCCCACTGATTCTCAGCACCGTCAACACCTTCAGCATACGCCCACGCCGCCTTCGTATTGTCGGGCTGCCACGGATATTCTGCCGTATCGAGCGGTTTATGGCAGTCTATCGTCCACTGACCGGGAACCACGTCCAACTGCGGCTGTATATAGAATGGCGGCAGTGAAACCGGCAACGGTTCCGTTGGCGTCGGTACATTCAGCGGTTTGCCGTTCAGCGTACAGTCTGTCATTACGCAATAGTTACGTGGATCGGGGCGTTTATCCCACTCTATGCGTAGTCCCTGGTCATCACTCGTCCATCGGCAGTTCTTCATCGTCACAGGTCCGCTTACCTTTGTAAGGTACTGCGTACCGTGCGTCTTGCTGTATATGTCACAATCCACGAAGTGTGCCCCAACCTCACGGTCTGTGGTATAGAAAGGTTTGCCGGAATAAAACGTGAAACGACAGTGGTTATATACGCCTGTTCCGCACAATGCATCGTCGGTACATTCGAAGTAACAGTCATAGAACTCCGTGTGCTTCGCACCCACAAACGGACAAAGGTTCAGACGTGATATAAAACGACAGTTACGCAACACATAGTTGTCGCCGTCGCATATAGCTATCTGCGCCTGCACTATGGCATCCTTGCGCTTCTTCCTGTTTTTGCTTTTGTCGCGTTCATATACGAGATCCACATTGCAGTAGTTGCCGAATGTTATGTTCTCCGCAGTAATATTCCCTCCTTTTATATGTAGCATGGTGTAGTTGCCGTCCGCCCCCTGCGTCTGTCCGCGGTTTACGGCGAGCACCACGTCTTCCGGCTTTGCCGACAGTCCCACTAACCTGACATTATCCAGCGTCAGTTCCATGGCATAGGGTATGTTTCCCGTACGTGGGCGGCGCACCTCTTTGTCATCAGGGTTGTCAAGCCAATATACCGATGGCTCTATATAGATATATGTAGTATCCCTTGAGTCATTGTTTCGCTCTGCGTAGCGCAATGCCTCACTTACATGACCGAATACATGTTTCTTCTCCGATGTTTTCCTGTCATCGCTCACATACAGGCAGCGAGGTGAGGTCTTAATCTCCCTGCCTTGGTACATAAACTTTATTTGCGCCTGCACCATGCTTACTTTCAGTATAGCCATGAGTGCAAGACTTAGTATGTAGGTTAATATTCTCTTCATATACGTTTGTGTTATTTCAGGCAAAGGTAGGTATTTTTTCCCTAATAACAAAATTATTCTCCATGAAAACAAAAAAATGTCTTTAATTGCCCGCATGCCGTCGTACTATCCGATGACAACAATGACAATCAAAGACATCTTCCGCAAATATGCCCATCATGGCTGCGTTATCTTATTCCTTTTCTTCCTTATTTAGTTCGTGGGCTATGCGATGCGTAGTGTACATCTCTATGATGGCTGCGATAAGCAGTGCCACCACCCAGTTGTTATATACATATTTCACCCAACTTGTATAGCCTTCTATCGTTGTTGCCATGTAGGGGAAGAGTATTCTGAAATTACTCTCTATCATCAGCAGAGCGGCAATTATGAAGCACACGTCACCAATCACCATAATGCGACGCAGGCGACGTATCACGAAGTTATTGCCTTCATAGGTCTGTGCCATCTGCATGGCAGCAAATGCCACTGCTCCCAGGGCAAACACAATGCTTGCCACCTTTACAATTACCAACGATGATGCTCCTATAGCAGAACCAAACACTACGCCTCCGGCTCCCAACACCATAAACAGTGCACCGATTGCCAATGTCACTGACTGCCACTTTTCCAACTGTCTCATTGTTCTGTATCCTCCCTACCGATGTTTTTCTCCGTACTGAGCACGAAGACGTCCTCATCAGCTCGTTTCATTTTGTAACGTTCGCGGGCTATCGTCTCAACACCCTTCAGGCTTGCCTCAAAATTCTTCAGACGTATGGAGTCACGCACAAACTGGTCTTCGTACATCTGCAGCTCTGCCTTGTCGTCATTAAGTCGAATGGTAAGCTGAATCAATGAGCGCACACTGTTGTCGTCAACAAATCCCACGAGCAATATACAAATGAAGAATGCTATAGTGTATTTGTGACGCGCCAGATAGTCCCATATATTGTTTATCTTACCCACGATAGAAAAGTTACGAGTCGTAAGCTATGGATCCGAAGCCGTTGCCCGCTATCCACAACTTACGACTCACCTGTTTTATTATTATATAATGTATTGTGATGAGATACTCTCGTTGTTGATAACCCTGCGTATGGTCTCAGCAAACATGTCTGCCACGCTGAGCTGCTTAACCTTTGCGCAGCGCTGTGCATAAGGTATAGAGTCGGTGAACACGATTTCCTCGAGTGCAGACTCCTGTACGCGCTCGCTGGCTGGTCCTGACATCACGCAGTGACTTGCCACAGCTCTCACTGAACGTGCGCCTGCCTCCTTCATTATGTTGGCAGCCTTTGTTATAGTGCCGGCAGTATCTACCATATCGTCAACGATTACGACGTCCTTGTCCTTCACGTCGCCGATTATCTGCATCTCTGCCACAACATTAGCACGTGCACGTGTCTTGTTGCAGAGTACCAACGGACAGTCAAGATACTTAGCGAAGCTCTTTGCACGCTTTGCACCACCTACGTCTGGTGATGCTATCACGAGGTTCTCAAGCTTGAGGTTTGCCAGATATGGCAGTATCACGCCTGAACCATAGAGATGATCTACCGGAACATCAAAGAATCCCTGTATCTGGTCAGCATGCAGGTCCATCGTTATGAGACGGTCAATGCCTGCCACGCTGAGCAGGTCAGCCACAAGCTTTGCACCGATAGACACACGTGGCTTATCCTTACGATCCTGACGAGCCCAACCGAAATAAGGTATTACAGCATTGATGGTGCGGGCAGAAGCACGCTTAGCTGCGTCTATCATCAAGAGCAGCTCCATCAGATTGTCAGAATTTGGGAATGTGCTCTGCACGAGGAAGAGGTCGCGACCTCTTATGCTTTCCTCAAAGCTGACAGCGAACTCACCGTCGCTGAAACGTGTAATTACGAGATTACCCAGAGGGCAACCGAGACTTGCGCATATCTTCTCTGCCAGATAGCGTGTAGCAGTTCCTGAGAATACCAAGAAATCCTTCTTATCGTCTTTCATTATATATCCTGTGATTTTTAAATATGTCTTTTCTTATAAAGTGGATTCTATAAATTAATTAGTTATGGTTCCTATCCTACGGCCTTTCTCAGTTTCTTGAAATGACTTATCAAGTCGTGAAAGTTCACTTCGTGCTGAATGCTGAACCTGTTCCACAGGTCGCCGCATATCACCACTCCGCCAAAACCGAGGTCCTTGGCATACTGAATGCTCTCAAGACTCATGCCACCGAGTGCATAAACCTTCTTGTCTATCAGTCCTGCCTTGCGTGCCTGCAACATCTGTTCCTGTGTCAGCGACGCCTTTACGCCGTCATGCAGAGAGTCGAACAGCGAGTGAAGCATCACATAGTCACACTCTTTCTTCAGTGCCTTCAGGTCACCTATGTTCGGAGTGCTGCGCGATACATGCTTTCTGAATCCGTCAGGCACTGGCGTCTCTACATTATCTATATGTATGCCCCTGAGGTCATACTCTTGCTTCAGGTAATAGTGCTGATGCACCGATATCTTGTCGTACTTATTCTTCGGTAACAGCGACAACAGTCGCTCCGCATATAGTGGCTCCGACTCCGGTTTGTTTATATGAAGCATGTCCATGCCTTCATCAAACAATGCAGTAAGTATTTTATCTTCCTCCACGAAATACGCGGGCTGGGTCATTATAATCAGTTTCATTACTTCTCCTTCTCCCCTATACTATCTGCCATTTATTCCTTTTTGAGTGCAAAATTAAGAAAAAAATGTTAAATATGCAATTTTCTCAAATATAAAAGTTAACTTTGCACTGTTTTTTTATAATAAATTAATTTATACCACAATCAGGAGCGTATAAACACGTTTTTTTAACATAGTATGGAATACAAATCAATAAATCGCCCAACATACCTTATCGAGGAGTCAAGACTGCGCAGCAACCTCTCGCTTATCAAAAGCGTCGCCGATGCCTCCGGGGTTGAGATAATCCTTGCTTTCAAGGCTTACGCCCTTTGGAAGACATTCCCTATATTCCGCGAATACATCAACGCTACGACTGCCAGTTCGCTATATGAGGCACGGTTGGCTTTTGAGGAGTTTGGCACTCCTGCCCACACTTATTCACCTGCATACACCGACTATGAGATTGATGACATAGCGCGCATCAGCAGTCACCTTACGTTCAATTCTTTGTCACAATACAACCGTTACCACGAGCGTGCAAGTAAAATCAATAAGGATATTCGTTTCGGACTGCGCATAAACCCTCAGTATTCGGAGGTTGAAACGCTCCTATACAACCCTTGCGCACCAGGCACACGCTTCGGAATACGCAACACAGCCCTGCCCGACCAGCTACCTGCCGGCATCAGCGGTTTCCACTGCCACTGCCACTGTGAGAGCGGTTCTGACGTGTTTGAGCGTTCCTTGAAACATATAGAGGAGAAGTTCTCTCGCTGGTTTCCTCAACTGAAATGGATAAACTTCGGCGGTGGTCATCTCATGACTCGCAAGGACTACGACGTACAGTTGCTAATAAACCTGCTTCGCGATTTCCGCAGTCGCTATCCGTGGCTTAAGGTCATTCTCGAGCCTGGCAGTGCCTTCGGCTGGCAGACCGGGCCTCTCATTGCACAGGTCGTTGACATAGTGGAGGACGACGGCATACGCACCGCCATACTCAATGTCTCTTTCACATGCCACATGCCGGATTGTCTCGAAATGCCTTACACCCCAGTGGTTCGCGGTGCCGTGGAGTCTTCAGGTAACTCACTTGAGGCTTTTCCTCACGAATACCGTCTTGGCGGATGCAGTTGTCTGAGCGGTGACTACATGGGCACATGGCAGTTTGACCATGAACTTCAAGTGGGTGAGAACATCGTGTTTGAGGACATGAACCACTATACCACCGTAAAGACAACCATGTTCAACGGCGTAAACCATCCAGACATAGCCATCATGCACACTGATGGTGTCATAGAGACACTGCGCCACTACACATACGAGGACTATCGTGACCGCATGGATTGATAATGGGTGCCTTCACTCGATCAAGCCGAAATCAAATCCCCTCCCTGCATTAAATGTGCAGGGAGGGGATTTCTTTCTACCGCATGGGATTTTTCACTCTTCACTTTTCACTCTGAGCGAAGCG
>DGHL01000076.1:436-3592 GCA_002392645.1 Prevotellaceae bacterium UBA3849 | reverse complement strand
AGAAAATATTCACTATCTGGTTGGCGTCTGCCATGGTGATTGCTTTGTCACCATTTACATCGGCTGCAGCCACGTTGAAGTTCGCGATGCTTGACGGGTCCGTTGACAGGAAGTAGTTCACTACCATGTTGGCGTCTGCCATCGTTATGCTGCCGTCACCGTTCACGTCGCCGAGGATGTATGGTTTCTCTATCACCACTGCTACGCCTGCAACTGGAACAAGAGTTAAGACAAGACCTGTTCCTATCTTTCCACTTCCTGACGCTGTTGCAACAACTCGGCAGAAGGTGTTTGAAGCAGGATCGAAAGCAGTGTGTGACGGTGATGTCACCTTGTAGCCGTCGGCAGGTTCAAAGGCTTTGAGAGTCTGGAAGCTCTGCTCCGTACCCTTGACGCTGAGCTTTGAGTTTTCGCCGCCTACCTTCAGTGTAGTGGTGTAAATAGTGTCTGCCAGTAAGCGTCCAACATATTCCCTGCCTACCATGCCGTATGTATCGGCTTCTACGTTTACGGTTACCTCGTCGTCTATGTCGAGGCTGTTGGCGGCGGTGCTGTTCATCACTATACCTGCCTTGCTGGCATCAATGTTCAGCGTGCCTGTGCCGCCGATTACCACGTTGCGTGAGTTGCTGTGTAAGCCTACGCCTTTGCTTGAAGAGATGTTACATTCTCCCTCTACGTTGACGTGCAGCGTGTCGAGGGTGGTCTTGATGGCGTAGCCGCCTGTAAAGGTATTTTCCGCTATGCTGGCATCTTCAAGGTACAGTGTCTTTGTGTCAGGGTCGTATGAGGCTGTGCCCGTTACGCCGGGGATGGTGTTGAGGATACTGTTGTTGGCTGCCGTAACCGTTGTGCCGTTGAGTGTCAAGCCGTATGGCTCTGCATATTCTATCGTCACCCAGTAGTATTTTATCTCGTTGCCGTCTATGTCAACTATGGTGCCGTTTGAGTATTTTGCTCCCAGCGGGTCCATTATTGCGAGGTTGTCGGTCAGTGTCAGTGCTCCTAAGTTTTTGCAACTGCCTGTATTGCCAAATATTCTCAGTTTTGTGTCCTTGCCGCTTACCTTGAGCGCATTACATCCGTTGATGCCATTCTGTGTGTAGCCTTGTATGTCAAGTTGCACGCCGTCTGTTACGGTCAGACTGCCTAAGTTCTGTAACAAGACTACGGCGCTCACACCTACAACCGTCAGTTTGCCACTGCCCTTTATCACCACGTGTGATGTGCCTGTGATGCCTGCGAGTTTTAATGAACCTATCATGCATTCACCGTTCACCACGATGTAGAGTGAGTCGAGGTTGGTCTGTATGGCAGAGGTTCCATCCACGTTGGTGAAGATGACTGCGTCTGTCAGCGTCAGCGTCTTCGTGGCATTGTCGTATGATGCCGTGCCTGACACCCCGTCTATCTTTGTGAGGTCATATCTGTTAAATTCTGTAAGTGGCGTACCATTAACTGTGAGATTGTATGAGTCCATTTTTTTATAGGTGAAGTAGCCTGTATTTGGATTGGCATACATGATACCTTGTTTATCTTCCGCATAAGGAATGGCACCTTTTAGGTTTACACTGCTATAAAACATCTTATAGGTACTGTCACACTCCCATGTGTCATTACAATATATGGTGGTAAGATTATCACACCAATAGAACATATAATACATATTTGTCACCTTAGAGGTATTGAAACTGCGAATGTCTATACTCTTACAGATACAATATTGAAACATACTCTCCATTGAAGTAACATTAGACGTATCAAAATTTCTCAAATCAAGGCTTTCAACACCAATGTTTCCAAACATATTGCACATATTAGTCACATTGGAAGTATAAAAATTACTCACATCAAGACTTGTTAGACCTGAGCAACCACCAAACATGCCACTCATATTTGTCACTTTAGCCGTATTAAAGCCACTGACATCAAGGTTCGTGAGACTACTGCAACCATAAAACATAAGACTCATATCCGTAACTTCAGAGGTGTTAAAGCCACTCACATCAAGGGTTGTAAGTTTCTTACATCCATCAAACATGCCACTCATATTTGTCACTTTAGCCGTATTAAAGCCACTGACGTCAAGATTCTCAAGACTTGAGCACCCCTCAAACAGTCCACCCATTCTGACAGCATTTGACACATCCCAGTTGCTAACATCAAGACTGGTTATACAGGAACAGTCTTTAAAGATGTAATCCATCCATGTAGCGCTTTTGGGATTCCAATTGCTCACGTCAAGGCTCTTTAAATTTGTACAACCCGAGAACATGGCAGTGAATATGTTTACCTTGGACACATCCCACTTGCTCACGTCAAGATTCTCAAGACTTGAACATCCTCGGAATAAGTAGTCCATTCTATACACGCTTTTTAAATTCCATTTGCTGACATCAATATTTGCAAGATTTGAGCAGCCACTAAATGCATACCACAAGAATCTTACATTAGAAATATCCCAATTGCTGATGTCAAGGCTTGTTAAATTACTGCAGTCTTCAAACATACCACCCATATCACTCACATTAGACACGTCCCAGTTGCTGATGTCAAGGCTTGTTAAATTACTGCAGTCTTCAAACATATCATTCATATCACTCACATTAGACACGTCCCAGTTGCCAACATTGACAGTCTCAAGATTCGTACAGTGAAAGAACATTTGACTCATGTTTGTGACCTTGGTTGTGTTCAGATATTCCGCCCCTTTAATTTCTTTAAGACTTGTCATCCTATAAAACCATTTACTACAGCTACGAGGTCTTGCATCCTTGAATGATTCATCAAATTCTACACTATAAAATTTTAAATCTGAGCCTGCTATAAATGCCCCACCCATATCCCATGGCGGAGTATCCCCCGTGGAGGTCACATCCCAATACATTGTTCCGGCACTGGACGTAGGCATTTCTCCATACTTAAACGTCAGTTTCCCATAGCCGATTTGATACTCTGCATACGCCGTAGGCTCTGCATTAACTCCTGCAACCATCGCTACAAGTGCAAAGATTAGAAGGTAAATCCTCTTTGTTTTAGTTTTCATATTCTTTTTGTTTATTGGTTTATATTCTAAATATTTATGAATAATTACATGGGCATTACATGGACATTATATGTTTTTCAAGAAAACGCAAAGCGTCCGCACACGCAGCC
>DGHL01000076.1:0-235 GCA_002392645.1 Prevotellaceae bacterium UBA3849 | reverse complement strand
TGAGCAAGTTTTTGCCCAACTAAATCCAACGTGTTATGATTATTTAACTCACAAACAGACATATTACAAACTCTTTATTTCGTCAATCGTCAGTCCTGTAGCAGCGGCTATCTGTTCATCAGAAAGCACGTCCATCGCCTTCAACTTTCGCGCAGTATCACGTTTTTCCTCCGCACGACCTTTCTTCTCCGCCATTTGCAACGTACTCGTATAATCCCAGTATTCTTTCTGGCTT
>DGHL01000082.1 GCA_002392645.1 Prevotellaceae bacterium UBA3849 | reverse complement strand
TGGGCTCCTCACTGCCGTGCATTGCCTCAGGCTGTGCCAAACTCATTCGCTGAGTGGATGCTTGCGGCACCAAACGTTGACCTCGTGATTACACATCCGGAGGGATATGAGCTTGACCCTAAGTTCACCGAGGGCGCAACGATAGAGTACGACCAGCGCAAGGCGTTCGAGGGTGCCGACTTCATATATGCCAAGAACTGGTCATGCCCAGGCGTGACACGTCCGGAGGATTACGGTAAGATACTCGACGACTACAAGAAGTGGAGCCACTGGACCGTTGACACTGAGCACATGTCATGGACTAATGACGGAAAATTCATGCACTGCCTGCCAGTACGTCGCGGACTCATCGTTACCGACGATGTGATTGAGAGCAAGAACTCACTGGTGATTCCTGAAGCTGCAAACCGTGAGATTTCTGCAGAAGTGGTTATCAAGCGTATGCTTGAAAGTCTGTAAATGTACGAGTTTGAAAATCAGTGTGTTAGAAAGGGCTCTGTAAAAGCTATCAAATTACACTGTAAAAGCTATCGTTTTACATTGTAAAAGCATAGCTTTTGCATTGGCAAGGTAAAAATATGTGGAAAGTGGCGAACTGGACTGATAAGATACAGCAGGTGAAAGTTACCCTTGTGATTTCTGCGGTCGTGATAGCCGCAGTGTCACTCGTGGTGAGCCATTACCTTGTCAAAGACCTTGCGAGGGAGGAACGCAACCGCATGGAGATATGGGCGGAGGCTATGCATACGCTCAGTCTTGCTGATGAGGATACGGATCTCAACCTCGTGTTGAAGGTGATAGAGCAGAACAACACCATACCGGTGATAGTGACTGATGCCGCAGGAAACGTACAGACATACCGTAACGTGAGTCTGAGGGCACGTAATGCCGAGGATTCGCTTGCTGTGGCACAACAGAAGGCGGTGTCGATGCGTATGCGCCAACAGGTTATAAAGGTGCAGATAGGAGAGGGCGCCAATGACTATCTGCTGGTATGCTATGACGACTCGCTGCTGCTCACCCGACTTGCATACTATCCGTACATACAGCTCGGCGTGGTGATGCTGTTTGTGGTGATTGCCATCTTCGCACTGCTTACGTCGAAAAAAGCAGAGCAGAACAAGGTGTGGGTGGGACTGTCGAAGGAGACTGCACACCAGCTCGGTACGCCTATCTCAAGTCTTATGGCATGGACGGAGATGCTGCGTGAGACTTATCCGGAGGATGAACTGATACCAGAGATGGATAAGGATGTGAAGCGACTGCAGCTTATAGCTGACCGCTTCTCCAAGATCGGTTCGGCTCCGGAGCGCCACAATGTGAGGCTGGCGG
Organism: Prevotellaceae bacterium UBA3849; assembly: GCA_002392645.1. Classification (GTDB taxonomy): domain Bacteria; phylum Bacteroidota; class Bacteroidia; order Bacteroidales; family Bacteroidaceae; genus Prevotella. Next base: position 16,022 of record DGHL01000082.1, on the reverse strand, counting down.
AAATACTGCAGCACGTGGTGGACTACATGGGCAGACGCACGTCGCAGAAGGTAAGCATTACGTCGCACCTTGACGATGAGGATGCTGAGGTTCTCGTGAACCCTCAGCTGTTTGAATGGGTGTTTGAGAATCTCTGCAAGAATGCGGTGGATGCCATGGCTGGTTCAGGCAGCATCACTATCAGTGCACAGGCCATAGGTAACAGGATAAACATAGATGTGTCGGATACAGGTAAGGGCATTGAACGCAAGAATATAAAGAATGTCTTTCGGCCAGGCTATACGACCAAAAAACGTGGATGGGGACTCGGGCTCTCGCTTGCGCGCCGTATAATAGAGGAATACCACCACGGTAAGATATATGTGCTGCGCTCTGTAGTAGGTTCTGGAACCACCTTCCGTATAGAGGTGGAAAAGGCACAGTGATATAATATGTGGATTTAATTTTTGCAAGCTTTGCTTGCCATGTAGTAACATGTAGTAATATAAACAAAATGTCAACAATAATATACCCATCACCCATATTCGGACCGGTGCACAGTCGCCGCTTAGGCGTTTCGCTGGGTGTGAACCTTATGCCCGGCGACGGAAAGGTGTGCTCCTTCGACTGCATATACTGCGAATGTGGATTCAACGCAGACTACCGTCCGAAGGAAAAGCGGCCTACCAGGGAAGAGGTGCGCGGTGCACTCGCATCGGTGCTGAAGCAACGCCATGCTGCGGGCGAGCCGCTTGACGTGATTACGTTTGCAGGGAACGGTGAGCCTACGGGGCATCCTGACTTTGCAGGGATAATCGACGATACAGTAGAGCTGCGCAATGAATATTTCCCTGAGGCGAAGGTCTCAGTGCTGAGCAATGCTACATATATATATAAGGAGGAAGTGCGCAATGCGTTGCTGAAGGTGGACAACAATATCCTGAAACTTGATACCGTGTGCGATGACTATATACAAAAGGTTGACCGTCCGGTATCGCCTCGCTATAAGGTTGCCGACGTGGTGGCAGACCTGCGAAAGTTCAATGGCAAGGTAATCATACAGACGATGTTCATGGAAGGCGAGTATGATGGAAAGTCCGTATCTAACACCAGTGATGCCTATGTGCAGCCGTGGCTCGAAGCCGTCAAGGAGATTGCACCGTCGCAGGTGATGATATACACCATAGACCGCGAGACACCGGCACATAACCTGCGCAAGGCATCACGCGAAACACTCGATGGTATCAGGGAGATGGTAGAGGCGGCAGGCATTGACTGTACGGCAAGTTACTAAGAAACAAAACACTAACAAACCTATAATAATGAAGAAACTGACAATTATCACTTTGTTGTGCTGCACCATGCTGGGTGCAAGTGCACAGTCTCCGCTTACGCTTGCAAAGCGTGCCAACGATTATTTTATGGCAAAGTGGAGTGATCCTACTGCACCGACAAATGCAAAAAAACTGCGTCCAAGTAACTTGTGGACACGAGGCGTGTATTATGAAGGACTGATGGCGCTTAACGAGGCAGAGCCGGAGGCAAGGTACATGGAGTATGTGGATACATGGGGAAAGTTCCATAAGTGGGGACCATATAGCGGTAAGCCTACTACCGTGGATGCTGATCACCAATGTTGCGCGCAGACATATTTCATGCGCTACGAACAGGTAGGTGGCGAAGAGAAACTCGCCAAGATGCGCGAGAACTTCGACAACCAGATAGAGGCTGGTAGCGTGGAGTGTTGGTTCTGGATAGATGCCATACAGATGGCTATGCCTGCGTATGCCATGCTGACGAAGATTACCGGCGACAGAAAATACCTGGATTACGCGATGAAATCGTACAAATGGACCCGTAACGAGTGTGGAGGCGGCCTGTTCAACGAACCGGAAGGTTTGTGGTGGCGTGATAAGAATTTCGTGGCGCCATATAAAGAGAACGATGGCAAGAACTGCTATTGGAGCCGTGGCAATGGTTGGGTGTATGCAGCACTCGTAAGGGTGATGTCAACAATGTCGCCAAAGGACCCTTACTATAAAACTCTGAAGAAAGACTATCTCGCAATGACAAAGGCCCTCCTGACATTGCAGCGTGAGGACGGATTCTGGAATGCAAGCCTTGCCTCACAGGATTTTGCCGGTCCGGAACTCTCAGGTACGGCTTTGTTCCTTTATGGAATGTCATGGGGTATGAACAATAAGCTGCTGAAGGGTAAGCAATACAAGTCTGCCGTAGATAAGGCATGGCAGGCATGCGCGTCATGTGTACATAACGATGGTTTCCTCGGCTATGTTCAGGGTTCTGGCGATCGCCCTGCATCTTCGCAGCCATGTACGTATTACCGCGAACCTGATTTTGATGATTACGGCCTCGGCTGTTTCCTGTTGGGAGCAACAGAGTATGCGAAGGTCAAGTAAGATTGCAAAGCAAGAAGTGTTGCATGGCATCGAACATAAGGACGGGGGAATATAGTCAACTCTCCCGTCCTTATGCTTTTTTTAGGTGGGAATTAATAGAATCTACATGTATATTTTCCTTAATTTTTACTCCTTTTGCTCTGCATATACTTCCCTGAGAATGTCATGCTAAATACGCTGTTTTGCGTGTTTTTTTCAAGAAATCAAGGGAAACAGGGGGTAAAAACAGCCCATTTTGGGGGTATTAGTGATTTTTAACAATTTCCTTAAAGCATGTTTTCTTTTTTTTAGTTATCTTTGCACAACATTCCGAAATAAGGTTTGTTTGTCCTATCAATACTTACATCCTTTACTAAGTAATCAACATCAATGCAAATTAACATCAATTATTTATACTAATCAAATTATCTAACTATGTCTGAAAAAATGAACAACGTTCGCTGTGCGCTCGTTGCAATGTTGATGCTTTTTTGTGCATCCGTGCAGGCGCAGACAGTAACAGGAAACGTTAAGGACAGCATGGGTGAGCCGGTTATCGGTGCTACCGTCATGGAGAAAGGTACTCAGAACGGTACCGTAACCGATTTTGACGGTAACTTCACCATCAAGATGTCCTCAGCGTCGCATGACTTGCAGATTTCATACGTAGGTATGAAGCCAGCAAGCGTAAAGGTAGGTGGCAAAACCTCAGTCAACGTGGTCCTCGAGGACGACGCTACAACTCTGAATGAGGTTGTTGCCATAGGTTACACATCTAAGGCTCGTAAGGACCTTACTGGTTCTGTGGGTTCTGTCTCTGGTGCAAAGCTTGCAGCTGTTCCAGTGTCTTCAGCTTCTGAAGCCCTGGCAGGTAAGATTGCCGGTGTGCAGGTAACCTCAGTCGATGGTCAGCCAGGTGCCGACATCAACATCCGCGTACGTGGTGCTACGTCAGTGACGCAGTCAAACGAGCCACTTTATATCGTGGACGGTTTCCAGCAGTCAAACATCAACGACATTCCGCCATCTGACATTGCGTCTATCGACGTATTGAAGGATGCATCACTCACAGCCATCTATGGTGCGAAGGGTGGTAACGGCGTTATCGTGGTGACCACCAAGTCTGCACAGGCTGGTAAGGTTAAGGTCAGCTTCAACGGTCGTCTGACATGGTCACACATCACTAAGCAGCTCGATTTAATGAACACTGGTGACTTTGTTAATTATCAGTATGATCGTGCTGCTGCCAATGGTACTCGTTCTTCATGGGCTAAGTCTTTCCGTGGTAATTTTGGTAACCCTCTTGACAACGACAAGTACTATGCTCAGCCTACCAATGATTGGCAGGATGAGGTAATGGGTAACACTCCAATGTCTTATCAGGGCAACGTCACCATCGGTGGTGGTAACGAGACTACCAAGTTCAACCTCTCACTCAACCAGTCAGAGGATAAGGGTATCATCCTTGGTTCAGGCGTTCGCCGTACTAACATCAACCTCAAGTTGAACACCAAGCTTCACAAGAATGTAGATTTCACTTACAATCCTAAGATGACATACCGTCGTGACGAGGGTGCAGGTGGTGAAAACGTAGGTACAGGTGGTATCATTGACGTGTTACGCTACCGTCCTACAGCAGGTCTTCGCTCATGGGGTTCTTATCATGAGGCAGAGGATGCAGACGAGGCAGCTAACTTTATGCTGACAAACCCTGTCAACGATATCGCTACTAACACTCAGAAGAAGCACTCTTATAGCATTAGTAACCAGTTCTCTGTAAAGTGGACTCCTATCAAGGGACTCATCCTTCGTTCAGAGGGTAACTATAATATAAGCTTCCGCGACTCCAAGCGTTTCTATGGCTACATGACAACAGTTGGTCAGAAGTCTTATAATAAGGGACAGCCTGTTGCTACCATCACGAAGCGTACAGCTCAATCTTACACTTGGACGAACACTGCTTCTTATGACATGAGCATCAACGATGTTCACAACCTTTATTTCCTCCTCGGTCAGGAAATCTATAATTCATGGTATGAGGAGTCTGCACAGACAAACAATCTGTTCTCTCGTGAGATTTCTGCTGATCAGGCATTCAATAACATGTCTCTCGGTACTCCATACGAGTCAACTTCTGTTCTCTCTACTGCAAATCGTACCGCTTCATTCTTCGGTCAGGTATCTTACAACTACGATCACAAGTACCTCATCTCTGCTACACTGCGTGGTGACGGTTCTACCAAGTTTGCTCCTGGTAACCAGTGGGGTTGGTTCCCATCAGTATCTGGTGCATGGGTAGTAAACAAGGAGAAGTTCCTTGCTGACGTTAAGTGGATTGACCAGTTGAAGCTCCGCGTAGCCTTCGGTCTTGCAGGTAACAACAATATCTCTGACGACCTTTGGCGTTATCTCTATGTTACCAACCGTACTGGTGGTCCATCATGGGGTGAGAATCAGCAGAACTACTACTCTACTCCAAGTACATATCCTAACGAGGGTATTAAGTGGGAGACAACCATCACACGTAATATCGCTGCCGATATCACACTCTTTGGTGGTCGCTTGAACATCACTCCTGAGGTTTACGTAAATACTACACGTGACCTCCTCTACAACTCTATCATCTCTTCTACCTCTGGTTACACCAAGCAGATGCAGAACATTGGTAAGGTGCAGAACAAGGGCGTTGAGCTTACTATCAATGGTGATATCCTCCGTGGTAAGGACTATGTTCTTTCAGGAAACTTCACCCTCGGCCACAACAAGATGACTATCAAGCAGCTCAATTCTACTGACAACGTGCTCTACGAAAACAGCAGTCGCTGGTCTTCTGCACAGGGCAACGACTATAAACTTGAAGTAGGTGGCGAACTTGGATTGCTCTATGGATATGTATATGATGGCCTCTATTCACTCGACGAGTTTAACTTTAACTCTTCAAATGCTGCAGAGCCAAAGGAGGGTACTGTAATCATGAGTACCGACGTATTCGGTTCTTCAAACTCTGGTGAGCCTACACTTCCTGGTAAGATGAAGATGAAGGATCTCAACGGTGATGGCATCATCAACGAGAACGATAAGACTGTTATCGGTAATACCAACCCAACCGTACAAGGTGGTTTTGGATTCTCAGGTCAGTATAAGAACTGGGACTTCAACATGAACTTCACATACATGCTTGGCTTTGACGTTTACAACGCAACAGCATACGCTCTGTCAAGTTCTACAACTTCACAGTACGACTTCTTCAATGTGCTGTCTAAGTACACAAATCGTTGGCGCTACACAGATCCAACAACAGGTGAGTGTATGTACAAGAATACATACTCTGATAATGCTTTGGCACAGTATTTAGCACTTAATGCCAACGCAACGAACTGGAACCCTGCTGATGTAACGAACAAACAGGTTATTTCTTACTTCGTAGAGAACGGCTCTTTCCTTCGTTGTACCGACATTACCATCGGTTACACGCTGCCTAAGAATGTTGTCAAGAAACTCTGCCTCAGCAAGGTACGTGCTTACGTTTCTGTTGGTAACCTCTTCACTCTCACCGGTTACTCAGGTTACGATCCAGAGGTTGACGTACAGTCAGGTCTCACACCTTCTATGGACTACAACCGCTATCCACGTGCGCGTTCTTGGTCTTTCGGAGTCAACGTAGACTTCTAAATGCATATAACGTACATACAATTATTTATAATTAATAAGTAAATTATGAACATAAGAAATATATTAATCAGTGGACTTGGTGCTATGGCTTTGACCGCCTGCAACGACTTCCTCGATGTAGAAGCGCCTTCAAAGCAGACCGTTGATGCAGTCTTTGGCTCCTCACAGGAGGTCAATTCGGCTCTCAACGGTGTCTATGCCAAGGTTATGGTAAACGATGCCTTCGGCAATGCCCTCTACAACACTGTTATGCTGAATAGCGATGTGGACTTCACTGCAAACTCAAACGAGAATGCACAGTCCAACACTCCTCGTCGCTTCGATGTTACCTCCAGTGGCTCTGCCGTAAGCAAGCTCTGGACGGCACTCTATGATGGAGTGGAGTCTGCCAATGAGTTTATATACAACTTGGAGAATAGCCCTATCTATTCTAAGGAGTCTAATATCTCAACAGTTGTTGACGAATTTGGTAATGAAACACAGGTATCAACACCTGTTGTTAACGAATACACACAGATGATTGGTGAGGCAAAGATGATGCGTGCCATGTTCTATCATGAGCTTCTCTCATACTGGGGAGACGTACCATTCACCTTAAAGCCTACTAGTGTGACTGGAGATTTTGCTCCTGCTATCGTTGATCGTCAGACTATCAGTGATGCCCTTATCGCTGATCTTAGAGAAGCAGCAGAGTATATGTACTCTGACAAGAACATTTCTGATGCTCCAGAGCGCATTTCTAAGGAGGCTGTGTATGCTATGATAGCACGTCTCGCATTGCAGGCTGGTGGATACTCACTCAGCCACGATGCAAATGACACAAAGGGTTATTACATGAAGCGTCCTGATAACTATAAGGACTATTATCAGGTTGCACTTGATTACACAGACAAGATTATTGCTGACGGTGGACATAGTCTTACAAAAACTTTCCCTGCAGTATTCACTGACGAGTGCTCATATATTGCCAATACAGGTGATGATGTAATTTGGGAAATCCCTTACGGCAAGAACGACACAGGTAACTGGGGTTACTATCAGGGTCCAACATGTACTTCTAGTAGCGGTGAGACATCATACAGTGCATGGGGTGAGACATCTGGCTCTGTACGCACCACAGCTTTCTACATGTATGACTTTGAGGACGGTGACGTGCGCCGTGACTATACATGCGGACTGTGGTACTACTCAGCAACAGGTCTCCCAACACTGCGCTACGACTATGCTATGCACAACAACAAATGGTCTAAGCTTTGGTCTTCTTCAGCACAGGGTAAGGAATCAACAGGTTCTACTGGTATCAACTTCGCATACATACGCTATGCTGACGTATTGCTGATGAATGCTGAGGCTGCTAACGAACTTGATGATCCAGATAAGGCTAAGGAGGATCTCCGCACTGTACGTGAGCGTGCTTTTAGAAATAGTGCGAACACTGATGCCATTACAAAGTATGATGGTGTTGAATCCAAGGATGAACTGCTTGATGCTATCCTTGACGAGCGTAAGTTCGAGTTCGCCGGCGAAAACATGCGTTGGAAGGACCTCGTACGTAACAATAAGTACTCAGAGACAATCTACTGGACATTCTTGAAGTACTACTCTGTAGGTGCAGAAGGTGCTGGATGGAGCGACTATTATGAAGAGATTAACGAGGCTACAGGCAAGGATTATTCTTCTATTCTCCCGAATAACATCTATGCTATCTATGTCAAGAACCCTGGTGATGGTTCACTCTTTGTCAATAATACACTGCCTGTGCTCTATATAATAGATCCTTATGGCAAGGCTGAAGATCCTACAGCAACAACTGTAGATAAGTATATTGCCAACAATCAGTTGCCGTACACAGCTCTGACAGCTAAGGATATCACTGGCAGCGAGACCGATGCTGCAAAGCTTGCATGGACAACAGCGAAGGTATTCTCTAGTTCATGGGGTAGTGACAGTGGTATCAAAGCGCAGTGTCTCTATTCATTCTATGGATATATCCGCGGTGGTATCCGTGATGGTGAGATAGACCTCGTGTATGGCGCTGAAGATGTAAGGACAATTGATCCTTTCAATATTAACGTCAATGAGCTGCCTGCAGTACGCTATCTATTGCCATTGCCTAATGAGGCTCTGCAGCGCGGTGGATACACTCAATACTATGGTTATTAATACAGGACTTTGCGAAATTTAATAAAGCAAATAAATATATGAAAAAGATTATTATATATTCGCTCATGTTACTTACATCTGTGGGATTCTACTCTTGTAGTGACAAAGACGAAAATTTCGGTGCCGATGTAAACCGTGAGTTCATGCCTATGTTCCGCTGCGACAACAACACCGGCAAGGGAAGCACTGATCCCTATAACTGCCATACAATAGCGCCTAACTCCGCATACCTCTGCTGGTATACCGTTGATAATTGCGTTGGCTACGAGATACGGTGGGGTATTCTTGCTGGTAGTCAAGGTGAGGCCGCATGGCAGCGTGTCATTGATGCTGGAACGGTAGGTGACACAGTCGTTACTGATCCAAACCAATACACACTCACCGTCAAGCACCTGCAGTATGGCTCTACATATAGTTTCGCCATACGTGCCCTGCACTCTTTCTCAAAGAATGAGAAAGGTGAATACAACGACCCACTTAATTCTAAGTGGTATGGCTATGGTGACTCGCGTCAGTGGGCTGACTACATGAACCTTGACATGGAGGACCGTTATCCTACACCGACAATTATCGGTGCACAGTTCCTTGAGGATAAGGACGATCCTAACTATAAGACATCATTCAGAGTGTATCTTGACCGTTCAACTTCTTCTTATTCTGCTGATGAGTTGGAGACATTTACTACATACACTTTGGAGAAGCCAAACGGACAGTCTATGACATTCTTCCAGACTCAGGATGTTAATGGAGAGAAGGTGTTCAAGGTTGACTACCTCGAGGTTGCTGCCAACCCATCGTCACCAGATGCCCATGTGCCTGAGCAATTCCGTCATTACAAGCTCACACAAGAAGACTGGGATCGTGGCTATGTCTATGTATATGGTCTTGATGAGAACTCTGTATATAATGTTAACGTATATGATGAGGATATACCATACGCTGCTGATGCAAGCTACAATGGTGTTGTAAAACGTACAAAGGGTGATCCAGGCCCTCCAATACTTATACCTCATGTAGCACAGGCTACTGACACTATGACTGTTGACAATGTGGATTATATCATAGATATATCTTCATATAATGCATGTAAGCTCAATGGATGGTTTGCTAATCATATGACGAGCAACACTATTGCAGAGAATCAGGTTTACTATCTCGAAGGTGGTAAGAACTATTTCATTGATGCCTCTATCGAGCTCTATAAGGGCTTCACCCTCGCTACCAACCCTGCAGACCTCGCAGCAGGAAAGGGTAAGGCTAAGATCTTCATGAGTGGACTTGGACGTTATAACAGCAACCACAACGTATTCTCATGTAATTTCGCATTTGGACGTGGTGCGCAGGCTGGTGAGAGTGCTTCTGTGCCTCTTGAGATAGATACTATCAAGTTCCAGAACATTGACTTCAGTGTTCCTTTGGCATACAACAAGGGTGATAATAACATTGATCCTAATAATGCTGTAACAGCCAATTACTGGTTTAATGATATCAACTCTAACGCTATGGGCTACATCCTGAATTACTTTGAGGTAAGCGGATGTTCTTTCCAGGGCTTCCAGCGTGGATGGATGCGTACAAAGACCACTCATGCTAAGATATTCAAGCACTTCTATATCTATGGTAATGAGTTCTATAACATGGGATTCTACGATAACAATGGTGGTGGCTATGGCTACATGTCATTCAAGGGCGGTAGCGAGAAGGGCTCTAATCCATACGTTAATTGTGAGCTTATCAACAATACTTTCTATGACTCACCATGTATGTATCTCATTGGTAACGATGCAGAGTCTCTCGCTACATGGACTGATGATCAGGCATACAATATCACTATCAAGAACAACACATTCGTTAACTTCAATACATTAAACAAAAACGGATGTCTGTTCAATCCGAAGAGTGGTAAGGGTGCACCACGTGGATCTAAGTTTACAATCCAGAATAACCTCATCATCGTTGCTTATGATGAGAATGATGCAGGCCGTGCGGCTACCCATTATTGTGCTGGATGGAGAGTTGAAGAAATGAAGGGTGTTACCGACGCTAAGTTCGAGTTCAATATTAGCAACAACTGGTCAACGTCAGAGCATATCAGTACTTCAACTGGTGAAGTTCTCACAGATTATCAGTTTAGTAGAACTGGTTCTGGTGGTATAGCTTATTGGGTAGGTGAAGGTGCACTGCTCAACGGAGGTGAGGAAAAGACTTCCAACAACCTGAAAGTACACTATGAGGAAGGAATCACCACAAGTGTACTGATGAGGAATGCTATTCCTTCACATAGTTACTCTTCGATTTCTACGGCAGGACCTGAGACATTCCGTATTGACAACCTCGATGGTCTTTACTACAATGACACTGAGGCAGTAAGAAATTCACAGATCTTCAAGTTAGGAATTGGAGCATCTAAGTGGCGTTCACATTTGACAAAGTAAACTCACGGGGGCAGATCAAAATGATCTGCCCCTTTTTTGTTCGCCCAGCATGGATATATTCTAATGTATTAAAATTGCTAACTCACTCTGATAGTGAAAAAGCTACAGCAAGGTCAAGAGTGTACGTCGTGAGTCGGAACTCGAAAGAAACAGTCGGCAGACAATGGGTTTGACGTACAGAAAATACATAAATAGTTGTTTTTTTTCTGATAGACAGGATGATATGTACGTTAGTCGTTAAAATAGAGTTAAAAAAACTGCGATAATTGTAAAAACGTTTTGTAATATCGAAGAAAAAGCGTAATTTTGCTCCAAATTGCTTCTTTGTTAATTACATGTGAAGAAATAGGTATTGCATAAACACTTACATCATACTACATCAAAAACATTCATTTAAATTTAATTCAATTATTTATGAAGAAAATCTTTACTCTTATTACAGCTGCTTTTGCAGCGGTATCTGTCAGTGCGCAGGATTGGAATGCCACAAATTCAGATGCACTTTTAAAAGGTGCGACGCTTCTTGACAACGACTATGCAACCGTTGTCACTGGTGTTCAGGCAACAAGTGCAGCTCTCATCAAAAATGCGAGTGATGCCAGTGATCCTAAGACCTATGCTGGTTACACCTTCACAAAGTATGTTAATATCCGTGTTACCGATGCCCCTGCTGAGGCAAACAACTATGAAGGTTCTGTTTTTGGCGATGCTACTCCTTCTGCTATTTCTCTCATTGTTACAGCAAAGAAGAATGTAGATATGACACTGTACTACAAGCATGGTGCAGGCAAGGCAGTTTCTTGTTATGACCAGACAGGTAAAGTTGCTGTGGCCATAACAGAGACAGCGATAACAGATCCTGCAGATTACTATACTGGTACGTTTAAGTTCCAGGAGGGTCATGTGTACACCATCTATGCTATGGGTGGTACTACTAGTCTTAATGGTATTTCTACTGCAGAGGGTACATATGTTCAGTCAACAGGTGTTGTATATTCATATTATTTAAACCAAAAATCAGTAACATATTCTGATGGTGCGGTAATGACCATTATACACGATCAAGATAAAAAATATGCTTCTGGTGCTAACATCACTGTCAATGATTTGTCTTATCAGGGTATGAAAAACTCTAATGGCGCTCAGAACATATTCACTGCTCCAGAAGGAAAGAAAATTTATCGTATGACTTTCTATGCGATACCTAATGCTGACGATACAGCTCCTGACTTCCGTGAATTCCAGGGTGTCGCCATGAGTGTTGCTGTTACTACTGTTAAGGATGGTAAGAATCCAACAAAGATCATAATGTGTGATGATGGTGTCGAAAGTGCATCTTTCACATTTGGAGCGAAGCAGGTTAACTTTGTTGTTGAGGTTGACTATAATGAGTCAGCATATGATTCTCAGTATGATCCAACATTGTCTACTGCTGTTGCTGGTGTCAAGGCTGATGAAGAGACTGCTACTGCTGTCAAGAAGTTCATCAAGGACGGTAAGCTCGTTATCGTTAACGGCAATGCAGAGTACAACGCTGCCGGCGCACAGATCAAGTAATCTGTCTTGATACATCAAATATTGCCAGGGCAACATACGCTTGCCAGAGCAATAATATGTGAAACATAATTAATCCCCGCAAGGCTTATCGTCTTGCGGGGATTCCTTTTTTCGTGTGCCCGTCGTAAAAGCTATCATATTACAATAGCCTTTTGGTATGTTGAAATTGATGCCGGTTTATAATAGCTCAGGCAGTTCAAACAGTCGGTTACCGTTAGAACCCTTGATCAGGATACATTTGCCTTTTATTGGATTTGCAGTCAGTTCTGCCTTTACTGCAGTAGAATCTGGGAACTTGCGGAAGTTGCATACTGTATCGGTAAAGCCAGCGCCCACAAGCCAAACATCGTTAATGCCGTGAGATTTCAGGAAGTCGGCTACCCTTTGATGTTCCTCGGCACTGATACTGCCCAGTTCACGCATCTCACCCAGAATAGCCATTTTGTTTGGTGCGCTCATCAAGGTGAAATTCTCCAATGCAGCCATCATAGATGTAGGGTTCGCATTATACGTGTCAACGACAAGCTTGTTGTTGGCGGTCTCTGTGAACTGTGACCTATTGTTGCTTGGCACATAGTCGGACAGTGCGGCTACGATGTCTTCTTCATTCACATTAAACTCTTTGCCGATGGTAGCAGCAGCCAGCGCATTATATATGTTATATGAGCCAACGAGATGCGTAGTAACCTCGTGTTCACTGCCATTCATAAAGAGTTTAAAACGCAAGAAAGGATCGCAGTCAATGATCTCTCCCTTGATGTCAGCCTGTGCAGACTTAATGCCGTATGTCTTAGGTGCGGCATTGAAAGCCATAGCCCTCTTCAGCAAGATGTCGTCGTCATGGTTTACGAAGATGGTCGGCGTGTTGTTTGCGGCACCAAGATAATCATATAGCTCGCACTTAGTGTTCACAAGTTTTTCAAACGAGCCGAAGCCTTCCAGGTGCGCCTTGCCTACATTTGTGATTATACCGCATGTAGGGCAGGCTATGCCAGTGAGAAATTCAATTTCCTTAGGATGGTTGGCACCCATTTCTATTACAGCAATCTCATGTTCCTTACGTAGGCGCAGCAAGGTAAGCGGCACGCCAATGTGGTTGTTGAGGTTGCCTTGGGTGTATAGCACGTTGTACTTCTTTGATAGCACGGTGCTTACCAGTTCCTTTGTTGTGGTCTTGCCGTTGGTGCCTGTTATTCCTATTACAGGAATGTTGAGAGTGTTGCGATATTCGTATGCCAGGAGTTGTAAAGCCTTGAGAGTGTCATCTACGCAGATGTAGCGATCGTCCACGGCATACTCCTTCTCGTCCACCACGGCGTATGCGCACCCCTTTTCCAAAGCCTGTGCGGCAAATTTGTTACCATTGAAGTTCTCACCCTTCAATGCAAAGAATATACTTCCTTCAGGACAGTTGCGGCTGTCGGTGGTTACTATTGGATGTTCCAGAAATTTTGATAATAAACTCATTGCGTCTTTACTTTTGTTTATTGCAAAATTACTTAAAAAACGGCAAACGGCAAAGAGAATACTGCATTTTTTATGATGTATGTTTAAAAAACATTTAAATCATAACGAGACTGAAAAAAAACAAAGAAAATATTTTGCCGTTTGAATATTTATTCGTAATTTTGCAGTCCAAACGTGAATAAATATTCAGTATAACGTTTTATGAAGAAAGCTGACCGACTGGCTGCACTGCGGCTGGTGATACTAAATAACGAACTGGAATCGCAGGAAGAAGTGATGCAGGCACTAAGGAGGCAACATATAGATGTGGCGCAGCCTACAGTGTCGCGTGACCTTGTATATTTAAAGGTCGCCAAGGCAACGAGTGCAGACGGTCGTAAATACTACGTATTGCCAAACGAAGACGACTATCGTCGGCAGCACCGTCCGGAGCCAAAGAAGGACCTGCCGCTCGTTACGGGATTCGAGTCCATACAGTTCTCGGGCAACATGGCAGTGATGAAGACACGTCCGGGATTTGCCAGCAGCATAGCGTCAAACATCGATGCAGCGGCGCTAAAGGATGTGCTCGGCACCATAGCAGGCGATGACACCATATTTATAGTAATACGTGAGGGTGCATCACATGTGGACATCGTTGACGAACTGTCAAGCGTGTTGCCCGATATGGTGATATAGCAAGTTTTGAGTTATGAGTTATGAGTTGAAAAAGTGACTTGAACTCATCGCTTTGAACAGCAACTCATAACTCATAATTCAAAACTCTTAACTTTGAATAACAATAACTCTTAATTCATAACTCATAACTTTGAATAACAATATCAGAATACTTGTGGCAGATGCCACACATGAGAAGTACGTCGATGAGATACTCGACACCATACGCATAGCTGCGAAGAAGCGTGGCACTGGCATTGCCGAGCGCACACATGAGTATGTGGCAACGAAGATGAAAGAGGGTAAGGCTGTCATCGCTCTTGACGAGAATGACCGCTTCGCCGGTTTCAGTTATATCGAGACATGGGGCAACAAGAGCTATGTCACCACGTCAGGTCTCATAGTGCATCCCGACTTTCAGGGACTGGGCATTGCGAAGCGCATCAAGGACTATACATTCACTCTGGCACGCGTGCGCTGGCCGGAGGCAAAGATATTCTCTCTGACGTCTGGCGACGCTGTGATGAAGATGAATACCGCACTGGGTTACGTGCCGGTATCATTCAACCAGCTTACTGACGACGAGGCTTTCTGGCGTGGTTGTCAGGGATGCGTAAACCATCCTATACTCGAGATGAAGCAGCGTAAGTTCTGCATCTGCACCGGTATGCTCTATGACCCTAAGGACCACAAGGGTGAGCCTACACCGGCCAACGTCTTCCACGACGTGATGAAGAGCCTTACGGAAAGAGGAATAGAGTTCTGATATTCTGGGCTCTCTTTCTCGTTATAACAATATAACGAAATAGCGTTATTACGAAATGGCGAAATAACGTGATAACGAAATATCGAAATAACGCTATAACGTAATATCATGATATCGAAAAAAACAAAATAATATTATGAAGAAAAAAGTAGTAGTAGCTTTCAGTGGAGGTCTGGATACCTCTTACACAGTGATGAAACTTGCACAGGACGGTTATGAGGTATATGCCGCCTGCGCTAACACCGGTGGTTTCTCTGCCGAGCAGTTGAAGACTAACGAGGAGAATGCCTACAAGCTGGGCGCAGTGAAGTATGTCACTCTCGACGTGACACAGGAGTATTACGAGAAGTCGTTGAAGTACATGGTGTATGGCAACGTGCTGCGTAACAACTGCTATCCTATCTCTGTGTCTTCAGAGCGTATCTTCCAGGCTATCGCCATCGCACGCTACGCTAACGAGATAGGTGCTGATGCCATCGCTCACGGTTCTACCGGTGCCGGCAACGACCAGATACGTTTTGACATGACATTCCTCGTAATGGCTCCTGGTGTGGAGATCATCACTCTGACACGTGACGGCAACCTGTCTCGTCAGGAGGAGATAGACTACCTCAACGAGCATGGCTTCTACGCTGACTTCACAAAGCTGAAGTATTCTTACAACGTAGGTATATGGGGCACATCTATCTGCGGTGGCGAGATACTCGACTCTAAGCAGGGACTGCCTGAGAGCGCATACCTGAAGCATCCTACCAAGGAAGGTCCTGAGACCCTGAAACTCGGTTTCGAGAAGGGTGAGTTGGTATCTGTCAACGGAACAAAATATGACGACAAGATAAAGGCCATACAGGCTGTTGAGGAAATCGGCGCTGCTTACGGCATCGGTCGTGACTGCCACGTAGGCGACACCATCATCGGCATCAAGGG
>DGHL01000103.1 GCA_002392645.1 Prevotellaceae bacterium UBA3849 | reverse complement strand
TCACCAAGAAGGTGGCAGACCGCCTCAGTGGCATCTTCAAGACTGACCGCAAGGACTATGAGGAGAAGTGGGACGACCTCAAGGTGTTCATCAACTACGGTATGCTGACTGACGAGTCTTTCTATGATCGTGCCAAGGACTTCGCTCTGTTCAAGGATACAGAGGGTAAGTATTTTACATACGAGGAGTACAAGACTCTCATCAAGGACCAGCAGACTGACAAGGACGGTACGTTGGTTTATCTCTATGCCAACGACAAGGACGAGCAATATACATACATCGAGGCTGCCAAGGCTAAGGGCTACTCAGTATTGATGTTCGACGGACAACTTGACACTCCTACCGTAGGACTCTTCGAGCAGAAGTTTGAGAAATCACGTTTCACTCGCGTGGACGGCGATATAATAGACCGCCTCATCCAGAAGGAGGATGTGAAGAAGGTGGAGATGTCAGAAGAAGAAACTGCCAATCTGTCAGCGGTATTCTCTTCACAGATGCCTCAGATGGACAAGGTTCACTTCAACGTAGAGGTACAGGCTCTCGGCGCTGATGCCACACCGGCAGTCTTCACCCAGAGTGAGTATATGCGTCGTATGAAGGATATGTCAAAGTATCAGAGTGGCATGGCATTCTATGGCCAGATGCCTGACACCTATACTCTCGTACTTAACAGCGACAACGATATAGTAAAGAAGATTCTTGCCGACACCACTTCTGCCACAGAGGCTGACATCAAACCTATCATGGCTGAGATACGTAGTCTGAAGGCACAGGAGCAGGTGCTCGAGAATGAGAAGAAAGACAAGAAGCCTGAGGAGGTGACCGACGACGAGAAGAAGCAGTTGGAGGACACCCGCAAGAAGCTTTCAGAGCAGGAGGCTAAGAAGGATGGAGTGATTACTTCTTTCGCTGCCAAGAACGACACCGTTCATCAGCTCATCGACCTTGCCCTGCTGCAGAATGGTATGCTCAAGGGCGCTGCACTCGACAAGTTCCTCAAGCGCAGCGTTGACTTGCTGAAATAAGAGACCCACCCCTGCCCTCCCTGCAAGGGAGGGAGAAGCGGTCGAAAAACTTTAGTTGTATAACCGAGAGAAAAATTCCCTCCCTCACAGGGAGGGTTAGGGAGGGTCTATGAAGTGTCTATGAAGAAATTATTCCTCATAATAACATTGATGTGGTGTTGCGTATATCTTCATGCGCAACGCCACATTGTGTTTTCTCCCGACATAGCCTCACTGCAGGTTGTGGCAGGTACACGCTGGCAGGAACTGCCCATTATCAGACTTAACGGCAACGAGCCCATAAACATCAGTTTCGATGAACTGTCGCACGACTATCGCCGACTGACATACCGCATAACCCACCTTGAGGCTGACTTCACTGAGTCCGCCGACCTTTTTGCCAGCGACTACATAGAAGGTTTTCAGGAGGGACAGACCATAGAAGATACAGAGCAGTCTATCAACACCGTACAGCTATACACCCACTACTCCCTGCAGATACCTAACCGCGAATGCAGGTTGAAGATGAGCGGCAACTACCGCGTGGATATCATTGATGATAACGAGTCGTCAGACATCCTTGCGAGTGCCTTCTTCATGGTAACGGAAGATATAGCCAATGCCGGACTGACTTACTCTGCCAATACAGACATTGACATAAGGAAGAATCATCAGCAGGTGGAGCTGAAGGTTGACTATTCCAAGCTCCGCGCCATCGATCCACGCAGTCAGGTTAAGGGATATGTGTTGCAGAATAATCGTTGGGACAATGCCGTTACCCTGCCACAGGCAACACGCATCAACCAGCAGTACCTTGAGTGGACTCACTGCCGTCCTCTGATATTCGAGGCTGGCAACGAGTATCATAAGTTTGAGATACTTGACGTGCACCTCAACTCCATGAACGTGGAAAGCAACTACTGGGATGGTGAGGAGTGGCACACCCAACTGTGGCCAGACTACGACCGCCGCGCCTACGTCTATGACGAGACGCCAAAGGGCGCTTTCTTTCTCAGAAACTCAGACAACTACGAGAGCAGCGTAACGTCAGAGTATGTCAACGTACATTTCCTGCTCAAGACCGCACAGCTGCCTTACCCCTTGTATGTCAGTGGCATGTGGACCACCAACCATGACAAGGACACCTACCTTATGGAGTATGATGTCGAGAACAAGCAATATGAAGCCGTCATCCCTTTGAAGTATGGATATTACTCTTACCATTACGTCATGCTTGATGCCAATGGCGCACCAGTCATCCCGCCATCCGAAGGCTCATTCTATGAAACCCGAAATACATACACCGCCCTCATCTACTACCGTGGCAATGCTGACCGAGCCGACCGCCTCGTAGGTGTAAGCAGGTAAGCATTTATGCACAACAAATACGTTTTTGGTCCGAATTTTGGGAATTTTCAATAGATTTTTGGTCCGAATTTTGGAAAATATTTATAGCTAAGTACTCAGATAGCAACCACATTATTTGAGGCAACGATATAAACAATAACGGCTGAAGATTTATTTCTTCAGCCGTTTATTAGTTTTATGCAAACATTATGACCACTGTCTTGACCAGAACTCATTGAAGAGGTCGCTCTCAGTCTCAAACTTGTCTGCATCTTCTTCTTTCTTATACCCTATAATATCATAGAAATCAAAGTACTCGAAACCCTTTTGTTCACATTCTTTCATTATTGCCAAGGCTTTTGGTTTGTCAAGTGCTGATACTACACAATAGTGCTTCTCAGCATCCTTCCAATCTTCATTATGACTATACCAATCTTCAACATTGTTCTTGCACTTATCCAACTGGCCATCCCTTAACTGGGTATAAGCCTTGTCCTCAAATGCAACCACATGCTTCTCGTCTTTTCCGTTTATTGATATAATGACATTGGCTACAAGATCTATATAGTCCCACTGCTTCCACACCTCTACGCTTTTTATCTCCACGCCAGTGCTGTCCTCAATGCCTATCAGTCTCAACAAAGTATCTTTCGCTATGGCAAACAGTCTAGGCTTTTCATTCTCATAGTCTTTATTGGCAGCTATTCTCATCAGCCACGACAGTTGGAAATCAAGCATAGCCTCCTTGCCGTAATCACTCTCCGAACTGTCTTTCATGAAAAATGAATCTTTCATAGTTTTCCTTTCTTTTAATGGGTTAATATTGTTGGTTAAAGATTTTATTGGTTTCCCGTTCCTAGGAACATATTCACTATCATGTTTGCATCTGCCATGGTAATCTGGCCATCGCCGTTCACATCGGCAGCATCAAGGTCTATACCACTTACCGTTGATTTGTCAGAAGCAAGGAAATAATTCACCACCATGTTTGCATCTGCCATAGTGATACTTCCGTCATGGTTCACATCTCCTTTTTTCTTTGTTCCATCCGGGTTACTATTGTCATCGTTGCTGTAACTGCTGTTGTCGCCAGAACTGGGTGGATTCTGTGCCGTGTCGCTGTAACCTGACGTTTCTCCTGTAGAAGGACTGCTCTGTTCTCCGTCACTGTAACTGCCTTGTGGTTGTGCAGTCAGCGGCGCAGCCAAAGCCACCATCAACAGCAGCAATGCAATGCGTATGTTGCTGAAGTATGTCATTCTACAAGGATTTTTTGATTGTTAATGATATATAGACCACGTGGCAAACCGCTGATGCGATTATCACCAGCATTGATGGTGACATTACGCATGGTGGCACCGTTTATGGAACGAATCACCGCTGTACCCGACTGTGCAGAACTGATGACTACCGTTCCGTTGCCTATGGCCGTTATCTCCGCTTTGTCAGATGATATGTTGCCAATAGCTGTTTCTTCTTCCTCAATACCATCAAGGCATATCGCCATGCTCTTTGCATATGCACTTTCGTCTTCTGTCTTGAAATAGGCAGTAAATGGTTTGTTTCCTACCGCTGAACTGCTGACGAAACTTGCACCGGTGCTGTTCAGTGTCAGTCCGTCTCCTTCGTCCTGCACATTGTCATAGTTACCGACGAAAATATAATTGTTGCGCTGCACCCTTGGTGCGTTGTCTGCATTGAATTCCACATCCCTTCCGATGAAAGATATGGTCTCTCCCTGCAGGCTTCCGCTACCCATACTGTTGCCGGGGAATGCGATGATGTAAGGCTTGCCAGCCTCAACCACTCCATTCAGCGTGGGGGCGAAAAATAATGCCTTGCTTGACGCACCGACGAACTCTCGCAACCAGAAGTTGCCGTATGAGTTTGCCACAATGGGCGAAACGAAACCGCTCTTGCTTGCTTTGAACACCGATGCGTCGTATGGCAGACAGATGGTTTCCCATCCCTGAGTGCCGTTGGCCCATAGGCTTGGGGTATGTGTATATTGCGCTTTCCTTGCCTGAAAATATCCAGGGCAATTGAAACTATATCCGTCCACCAACTTTATGTTGTTTGCCGTGAGGTCGGACAACTGTATCACGTTATCCTGCAAGTCCTCAGTAGCAGTGTTGTCGTTTAAGTAGTACAGACAGTTCGGGTTCATGCCGCTCTTGATGTCTGCCACGGTTAGCGTGCTGTCCATTCCACCATACAGCGCCACGGATGTTATGCTTGCCTTGTCCTTGTCTTTTAGCGCATTCGCATATTCCTCCGCAGACACTTTATGATAAAATGCTATGTCCGCAGGATATAGCGGCAGAACTTGAGAATAATTATTATTTGAGACTAATATTGTACGGAAAGATTCACAACACTCCTCTGGCACTATGAAGCCTTTAAATTTATTTCCGTTATATTCATATCCATAGAAATTATACTTATACAGACAGTTATAAGGATTCTTGATTACAAAATACTCGAGGTTTTCTCCAGAAATAGTAAAGTAAGGAGAAGACGAGTTCATTCTTTGCATTATTGTTTTTTCTCCTAAAACTATTGCACTGAACTTATTCCTGCGATAATGTAAAATACCCTGAGAATCATAATAAGAATCATAATAAAACAAAATACTTACATCTGTGACATTGTCAGGTACGAAATATTCTCCCTCTTTTCCGTATGGAAATGCAACCAATGTGTCATTTTTGTAAATAAAACCATCCTTGCACCAAAATGTTTTATTGTTCTGGTCTAAAACAAATTCCGTCAGTCCGTCGCAGCCATAGAATGCTCGTCCACCGATGTTTGTCACGCTGTTTGGGATTGTCACAGATGTTAGGCCACTGCAATTCGAAAACGCAGAACCGCCAATGCTCGTCACAACATTTGGGATTGCCACAGAGGTCAGACCGCTGCAACCATAGAACGCATAATTGCCGATGCTCGTAACGCTGTTTGGGATTGCCACAGAGGTCAGACCGCTGCAACCATAGAACACATAATTGCCGATGCTCGTAACGCTGTTTGGGATTGCCACAGAAGTCAGATCGCTGCAACCATAGAACGCATAATTGCCGATGCTCGTAACGTTGACAGGTATATTGATGAATTCTAAGTTGCTCATTCCATTACATAGATAACTTGGTATTTTGGTAACTTTATTCCCTATGCTGAACTTTGTGATTTGTGTGCTGATATCGTTAAATGGATTATTAGAATAAATACTAATAACATCACTATGGCTAGAATATGAGAAGTCGGAACAATTCTCTGCATTCCATACTATCTCCGTTATTCCACTACAGCCAGAGAATGCTTTTTCGCCAATGTTCGTCACACTGTTTGGTATTGTTACCGAGGTCAGACCACTACAGCCTGAAAACGCATTTTTTCCGATACACGTCACACTGTTTGGAATTGTTACCGAGGTCAAACTGCTGCAACCATAGAACGCATAAATACCGATGTCCGTCACACTGTTTGGTATTGTTACCGAGGTCAGACCACTACAGCCTGAAAACGCATTTTTTCCGATACACGTCACACTGTTTGGAATTGTTACCGAGGTCAAACTGCTGCAACCATAGAACGCATAAATACCGATGTCCGTCACACTGTTGGGTATTGCCACCGAGGTAAGACCACTGCAACCCCTGAACGCTTCATCGCCAATGCTCGTCACACTATTTGGGATTGCTACCGAGGTCAGACCACTACAGCCTGAAAACGCATTTTTTCCGATACACGTCACACTAGCAGGTATGTTGATGAATTCTAAGTTGTTCATACCATAACACAGATAATCAGGAATTACTGTAACTTTATTCCCTATGGTAAACTTTGTGATTTGTGTACTGATACTATTAAATTGACTACTAGCAGAACCGTTGGGATAGTTCTCTGCATTCCATACTATTTCTGTTATTCCTCTGCAACCTTGGAATGCATCGTAGCCGATGTTCGTCACACTGTTAGGGATTGTCACCGAGGTTAAACTACTACAGCCAGAGAATGCTTTTTCGCCAATGCTCGTCACACTGTTTGGTATTGTTACCGAGGTCAGACCACTACAGCCTGAAAACGCATAAATACCGATGTCCGTCACACTGTTTGGAATTGTTACCGACGTCAGACCACTGCAGCCAGAGAAAGCTGAACTGCTGATGCTTGTTACAGTAAATTTCTTTCCATTATATGTAACAGTCTCAGGAATTGTAACCTTCCCTGAATATTCATTTGAATAATTGGTATAAGAAGTACCGCGATATGTTACATATACAGATGTACCATCGCTGTTGTAATTATAATAGATTGTTACACCGTCACTATTCGCAACAGCAAAGTCATGGGCGGATGCCCCAGCCCCTACCATGCTCATGAGCATGGTGAGCAGTATGGGTAGATAATAGTTTTTCATGCGCATAATGTCTTTATGCCTATAGACACCCGGATTCAGCGGTTAATAATAGATTTTTAGGGAATGAAAAAGACGTGGGTGCTCTACTTCTCGCTTATCCCACGTGTAGGCTCTCGCATTGCCCATATACAAGGATAAGCAACTCGAGATAGCCCACGTCGTGTGATATTGGATATGACAGAAATTCCATTGCAATGTAAATGCAAAGGAAGTAACTGGATACAATACACCCAATGTGGACGCTCCGGTTGCGCATCTTCTTGTATATGTTTAGATTTGCGAGATCTACACGTAGAAGATAACGTTCGTAACGTCCTTTTACCAATAAGATAGATGACCCTCTTGCCCTGATGGACTATCTGAGTCTGTTGCAAAGTTAAGAAAAATTTACGAAATGAACAAAGAAAATCACAGAAAAATTTGAACAAAGATACTGTGTGCGAGCACAACGAACACTGCACAGGCAAATGTACTGCATTACAAGTTACATATACACGAAAACGACCACAGATTGAACTCTATTTTGAGTCTGCTGACGATACTTTCTGTTTTGACATTTTGTAAATTAAAACAGGGCAGAAGCTGTCAAAGTGTAAAACAGAATGTTCTGCCACTTGTTATGTTCTTTTCCGAATACGAATAGCCGTAAATTGACGAATCTTTGAACAATTCACACCTAAAAGATATTGTAATTCAGATTTTATTTGTAACTTTGCATTTGATAAACTTTAAACGTGGGTTGACGTTTAGTCTTCTTTTCGTTTTAAACTAGAAAATATAACAAAGCGAATTAATAGAACCCACCTAAACAAGTGTTGTTATGGCAAGAAAATTACAACGACTGCCGATAGGCATACAGGACTTTGAGAAGATACGCCGAGGCGATTATCTTTACATTGACAAGACAGAACATTTATACAGACTTGTTGACAGAGGGTGCTATTACTTTCTGTCACGCCCGCGCCGCTTTGGTAAGTCGCTGCTGTTGTCAACGATAAAGGCATTCTTTCTCGGTAAGCGTGAGTTGTTCAAGGGCCTTGCCATTGACGACAAGGACGACATAGAATGGGCAGAGCACCCAGTGCTGTATCTTGACCTGAATACAGAGAAGTATGACTCTCCGGAAACGTTAAGTAACAAACTCGATTTGTTTCTCAGTCAACAGGAGGAACTGTATGGCAAAGATGAGAAAGAGCGTTCTTTTGGTACACGCTTTGAAGGCGTAATCAGGCGTGCGTATGAAAAGACCGGATATCGCGTGGTAATCCTCGTTGATGAATATGACAAACCGATGCTGCAGGCTATTGACAACCCCGAACTGCAGGATGAATTTCGTAATACCCTTAAAGGTTTCTACGGAGCACTGAAGTCGATGGATGCCTGCATAAAGTTTGCTATGCTTACGGGCGTGACGAAATTCGGAAAGGTAAGCGTATTCAGCGACCTCAACAACCTTAATGATATCTCAATGTATGGCGCGTATTATGACATCTGCGGCATATCGGAAGAAGAACTGCTGAATAACTTCCATGATTACATCAACGACCTTGCGGAGGCAAACGGACTGACGCGTGAAGAGTGTATCGACAAGATGCGCAAGATGTATGACGGTTATCATTTTGAAGAAAATGCCCCCGGCATGTATAACCCGTTCAGCGTACTCAACACACTGGACAGAAAGAAATTCGCAAGCTATTGGTTTGAGACCGGTACGCCCACATATCTTGTCACGCTGTTACGCAGGCACCACTACAACCTTGAGGAAATGCCGAAGGCAGAGATTGCCACTGACGTGCTCAACCTTATTGACTCAAGTTCTACCAATCCCATACCTGTGATATACCAGAGTGGATACCTGACGATAAAGGGCTACAAGGAGGAGTTTGATAAATATATACTTGGCTTTCCTAACGAAGAGGTGAAGAGGGGCTTTGTGAAATTCCTTGCGCCGACTTACTTGTCAAACAGTGAAAAAGGTACAGCGTTTGACGTGGAGAGGTTTACGGAAGACGTACGCGGAGGTATGCCAGAACAGTTCTGCAAGCGCCTGCAGTCGCTTCTTGCCAGTGCGCCTTACGATACACAGATGACGTGGGAGGGCAACTACCGCAACGTGGTGTGGGTGGTGTTCACCATGATGGGATTCTACAGCCAGGCAGAATATAAGACCTCGGACGGTCGTATAGACCTGTTGATAGAGACTGCCGACTATCGTTACGTCATGGAATTTAAACTCGACGGCTCTGCAGAACAGGCTCTGCAGCAGATTAAGGATAAGAACTATCTGTTACCGTTTACCCTGGATAGTAAAAAGACCTATATGATAGGCATGAATTTCTCTAATGATACCCGTACGATAGAGAAGTATATAATAGAAGAGGCTCGATAGTTAAATCCTTTTCGCAATAGGTATAAGTATTATGAACGTAAAAAGAAAAGAGACAGGGATTATATATTTTATTCTCTTAATGCTGTTGCTGCATGGCTTATGCGGTACGGCATTGGCGCAAGACTCATCTGCAACCCTTGAGGGGGTGGAGGTGGTGTCGAGGCATACGTTCTCGGATGTGATACCGTCGCAGACTCTTAATGCCAAACAGCTGGAACGCCTGAACTCGCTCAATGTGGCTGATGCCCTGAGATATTTCTCAGGACTTCAGGTAAAAGACTACGGTGGAGTGGGGGGCATAAAGACCGTAAACATACGTTCGATGGGCAGTCAGCACCTTGGGGTGTATTATGACGGCATAGAGCTTGGCAACGCGCAGAACGGACAGATAGACCTGGGGCAGTTCTCGCTTGACAACGTAGAGGCAGTGACGCTGTATAACGGACAGAAGAGTTCGCTGATGCAGACTGCATCAGACTATGGCAATGCAGGCAGTATATATATACGTACGCGCATACCGCACTTCACTATGGGGAAGAAAGACAACTTCCGGGCAAAGGTGAAGTATGGCTCAAGCAACATGCTGTTGCTGTCGGCGGTATATGAACGGAAGTTTACGGACAAACTGAACCTCTCCGTCACGCTCGGCACGCTGACATCCGACGGAAAATACAAGTTTCGCTATATGCGAAAGAATACCGACGGCACGGTGGCTTATGACACTACGGCGATAAGGCAGAACGGCGATGTGCAGACATTAAGGATAGAAGGAAACCTTAACGGACTGCTGCAGCGTGGTTCGTGGAACTTCAAGGCATATACATACCAGTCAAACCGCGGAATACCTGGCGCAATAGTAAACAATGTATGGCGCAGGGAAGAACGGCAGGTTGACTCTAACACATTCTTTCAAGGCTCTTGGCAACAAGACGTTACGGATGTGTACTCATTCAGGGTGTTAGGCAAGTATGCCAACTACTATACCCATTACCAGAACCGTGACACGACGGTGATGATGGTGGACAATCGCTACAGGCAGCAGGAAGCATACGTAAGTACGACACACAGCCTGCAGCTGTTGTCGTGGCTGGCAGCCAGCATGGCATACGACTTACGTTGGTCAACACTTTCGTCAGACGTATATACCTGTCCGGAGCCAGACAGATGGAACAATATGTTGAGCCTTGCCGTTGCCGTAAACCTCAGGCGCTTCAGCGCACAAGGTTCGCTGTTGTTTAATCATGTGAGAGACAAGGGAAACGCGACGCACAGAGATAAGGAAGGAAACATGGTTTCCAACGTAGCTGTCTCAATGCAAGCGAGAAACCTGACACCTGCTTTGTTCCTGAACTATTACCTCCTTCGCGACAAGTCGCTGTCATTGCGCGGATACATAAAGAATTCCTTCCGCATGCCTACGTTCAATGACTTGTATTATGCAGAGGTGGGAAACTCAATGCTGCGCCCAGAGAATGCTACGCAATATGATATAGGTGTGAGGTACACCCCGACATCAAGGAGATTGTCTGACGGACAGTATGACGTAAGGAAACTGATGGTGTCAGCACAGGCAGACTTCTATTTCAATAATGTGACAGACAAGATAATAGCCTATCCCAAGGGACAGCAGTTCAGATGGACTATGCTAAACCTCGGACATGTGCACATTACGGGACTTGACCTGGAAACAGGGGCGTCGTATGCCTTTACGCAGAATCTTCGCGCTTCGCTGAGGCTGCAGTACACATGGCAGAAGGCTATAGACGTAACGAATGAGCAGGACTCATATTATCGTCACCAGATACCGTATATACCAGAGCATAGCGGTTCAGCCATATTTAACTTTGACTGGAAAGACCTCTCTTTCAACTACTCATTCATATATACAGGCGAGAGATACAGTCAGCAGGAGAACATAGCGTATAACCACCTTGAGCCGTGGTACACGTCAGACATCTCTTTGGCATACAGGTTCAAGGTGAGAAAGTGTGATGTTAGAGCCACGTTTGAAGTGAACAATCTCTTTGCACAGGACTATGACGTGATACTGAACTATCCTATGCCACGAAGGTCGTATGCCGTGGCTGTTGACATAAAGCTGTAATGGTGGGAATTTTTAGAACCCACCTTAATCGGTAAATATTGGAAAGATTTCTTAAAAATAACAGAAGATGCGAAATAAATTATTTGTCTTATATGCAATGCTCGTTGCATTCTTGGTGACTTCTTGCCGTGACGATAACTTCGTACCGGTAGTGATAGACAATGTTATTGAGGAGGGAGAGACGGACAAGGTGATGAACGGAATGTACGTGATTTGTGAGGGCAATATGGGTTCAAACAAATGTACGGTGGATTACCTTGACCTCTCGTCAACAGACGGTCAGGTGCACTACATGCGTAACATATATGCACAGCGCAATCCTAACACCGTACTTGAGTTGGGCGACGTGGGAAATGACATACAGTGTTACGGCTCAAGGCTGTGGCTCGTCGTCAACTGTTCAAACAAGGTGGAGGTTTGTACGGCAGATTCACTCAAGCGCATCGGACAGGTAAATATCCCGAATTGCCGATATGTCACGTTTAGTAACGGCTATGCTTATGTGTCATCCTACGTAGGACCGGTGAAGGTTGATGCGAATGCACAGATAGGCAGGGTGTATAAGGTAGATACACTGACGCTGGAAAAGGTGGATTCCGTTACTGTAGGCTATCAGCCAGAGGAACTCGCTGTAGTTGACAATAAGTTGTATGTGGCAAACTCTGGCGGCTATCGCGTGCCAGACTATGACAGGACGGTGAGCGTAATAGACCTTGCTACATTCAAGGAAGAGAGAAAGATAGATGTTGATGTGAACCTGCATCGCCTGCGTGCAGACAAATACGGACAAGTGTGGGTGAGCAGTCGTGGTGACTATTTTGAAAACCATTCTAAGTTACACTATCTCACGAAAGACGCAAACGGGAATATGCAGTATGGCGGTTGCGTGGACGTGCCGGTGAGCGAGATGTGTATAGTAGGTGACACCTTATATTATATGGGAACATCATGGAGTAGTGTTACAAACAGTAATACGAAAGATATGGGATTGGTGAACGTGCGTACGCATGAGAAGATCCAGACCACGATGTTCAATTCTGCAGAAGCAAAAGGAATGACACTGCCTTATGGCATGATAGTGCATCCGGTTAACAAAGATTTCTACTTGTTTGATGCAAAGGATTATGTATCAAGCGGAAAACTGTTACACTTTGATGCTGACGGAAAGTTCTTGTGGAGTGTGAATACTGGTGACATACCTTCAAGGGCGGTATTCGTAAGCAGCATATATAATCCTACGGAAACGGATTACAAACCGTCAATAGGAGGCAGCAGTCCGTACATAGCCGCTGTGGATGAGTACGTGCCTGCACCGGGACAGTTCATAAACACGATGCCGCTATATGAGGAAGGCGATGACGCAGCAGCGATGGCACGCAAGTGTACGGAGGCTTTAGCCGACAATAATGGTGGTATGGTTTCGCTCGGCGGATATGGCGGATATATCACGTTCCACTTCGACCATTCTGTGAAGAATGTAGATGGTGAGTATGATATATATATAAAAGGTAATGCCATGGATAACGGCAGTGAGCCAGGCATCGTCATGGTGTCGAAAGACACTAACGGCAACGGACTGCCAGACGATGACTGGTATGAGTTGAGCGGCTCAGCAGACGTGGACAGCATAGGAAAGGTGAAGTATGGCTATGAGATTACATACACATACAAAGAAATGAGCGATGTTCCGTGGACGGACAACTTGTCATGCAGTGGTACGGTGGACAGGAATACATACCATACGCAGGAATATTACCCACTTTGGTTGTTGCAGACGCAGGCTGGACGACAGAGTGTGCTGACGTTCAAGGGAACGTTGTTGCCTAATAATGCGTATGACACATCTGGCAAAGGTACGATGTGGGTGCTCCCGGCCCTGCGCTATGGCTATGTGGACAATATCAAAAACTCCAACGCAGAAGGAAACTCCTTTGACATAGGCTGGGCAGTAGAGCCAGAGAGCCGCACACCCGTCTATCTGGACTATGTGGATTTTGTAAGGGTTTACACTGGCATGAACCAGAAAGCTGGCTGGCTTGGTGAAACCTCTACGGAGATTACGGGTGCAAAGGATTTGCACTATAAATAATAATGTAGTCATACCATAATACAAAAAAGAGGAAAAAGGATAATGTTTTCCTCTTTTTTTGTATTAATAATTTGGAGATATGGGAAAAAGTTTGTAATTTTGCACTCGGATTTGGTACCAAACGGTTTTCCAGACCGTGCGGTTTAATAGGGAATCAGGTGAAAGTCCTGAACAGTCCCGCTGCTGTAACCTCTGTTATAGCGCCATCAAAAACAACCACTGTTCTGTCCTCGTGGGCATTGCGGGAAGGTGATGGTAAGCTTGAGGAAGTCAGAAGACCTGCCAATATCATCAGAAAATCCATAACGGCGCTCGTGGGTTAGGCATTATGGAGGACATAAAATAACAACACATATAACAGTATTTATGAAGAAATTCTACACAGTAGCGTTTCTGGCTCTTGGTGTAATCTTGTCATCAAGTGCACAGGAAGATTATGATTTGAAAGTTCTCACGTTTGAGGGTGACAAATGGTCTGCATTGATAGATAATGCACAGTATGGTGGTCCTTTGCTCTATGGTGAGGGTAATGGATTCTACACAGAGGAAGATGCATATAAATGGTATGACGAAGGCAATACAGAATTGACTTCGACTATAAATAACAGTTGGGGTTCATGGTGCTATTGGTCAGGTGGTGTAGCCGTAAGTAACTATTATACATCATACGAGGAAGGAGGCTATACAACCCAGTTAGGCATTGATTATAATAAGGATGGCAACCATGGGTATGACAATTCAAGCAACTTTGCCGTATGTTTTGGCTATAATGATCCTTCTATTGGAGATAGCCGTCCTGTCTTTACATTTGGTGATGGGCAAGAGCATGTAATTGATCATTTGTATGTAAACACAACAGCATATTTCCTTCACTCTGTGATTTTAGGAGATGCTTTCCAATCTACAGCAATGTCAGATAATACGAAAGCATATCTGTTGGCTGAGGGATATGACAGCAATGGTGATATTGTAGATACGTTGTCAATTGCTGTTATTGAAAAAGGAACCATAATAAGAGATTGGACAAAGTTTGACCTATCTTCATTAGGTAAAATAGCAACGCTGAAGCTTGACTGGAAAGTGTCTGACGATTTGATAGGACAATTTGGAATGACTTGCCCGGCATACATTGCCATAGACAACGTAGCCGTACGTATGCCAAAGGCAGATGGTGTAGCAACAGTGGCTGCTAATGATGCCAATGCAACCGTGGTGGCAATATATGATGCAAACGGTCAGCAGTTGACAGAGATGCAGTCGGGACTCAACATCGTCAAGATGTCCGACGGCACAGTGCGTAAGCTGTTTAAATAAATATTAGATAACATATTCTAACCTTAAATATTTTGTATTGTAATTTGCCGCATCGGGGCTGTAAAAGCCCTGGTGCGGTTTTTTCATTATCAGAGGAATTGCAGAATCTTAAAGAATGTTATAAGAAATGCTTTTGACACGAATTTAGGTGGTAGGTATGGTGGAAAATTAGTAACTTTGTCGTAGAAACGAATAAAAAAAACAATAGGATTTAGATGATAGAAAGATTCTTCAAAAGGATATTATGCGGTGTGCTATGTTCCGGAGGTGTGTACATGGCAATGGCCCAGCATATTGTGACACCGTTACATATTGTGACACCGTTAAATGCCGCTGACGTGTTGGACGAGGCAAAGTGGAAAGGCAGATGGATAGGACTTGACAGGCTCGTGGAAGGCGAGGACTTGTCTGACAAGACACGTGTCAATGCGCGTTACCTGCGCACTGAATTTCAGGTCGCTGACAAGCCTGTCAGGCAGGCAAAGGTGTATGTTGCTGCCGTAGGTTACTATGAGTTGTATGTAAACGGAAGTCGTAAGGGCGGTGACTATGTGCTGACGCCTGTCCAGACAGATACGAGGAAGAGTATCATTTACAATGCAATCGACGTGACAGAAAACCTTCAACAGGGAAGGACATGCGCTCTGGGTGTTATCCTCGGCAATGGCCGTGCCGTGCCTATGCGTTACCAGAAACACTACAAGTGTCCGTTCATGGGCTTTCCTAAGTGCAGGGTTGAACTGATTGTTACCTATGCTGACGGTAAGACGCAGCGCGTATCATCTGACGACAGGACATGGAAGGTGACGGCAGAGGGACCGATAAGGTCGAATAATGAGTATGACGGTGAGGTGTATGACGCCAACCGCGAGATGGTCGGGTGGGCAAAGCCGGGATTTGATGACAGCAAGTGGAACAATGCTGAGCGCACGGAGATACCATTGGGCGCACTGTATCCGCAGACTGCGAAGAATCAGAAGGCTGTGCCATTAAATAAAGAGTGCAAACTGTATGGAAATATAATAGACCTCGGACAGAACATAGCTGGCTGGGTGTCTCTGCGGGTAAGAGGAGAGAAGGGCGACACTATAAGGATAAAATACGCAGAGCGACTGAATGACGACACCACGCTGTATGTGGATAACCTGAGAGATGCCGAGACGGAGGACGTATATATCTGTAACGGTAGTGAGAACGGTACGGTGTGGTGGCATCCTACATTCGTCTATCACGGCGGCAGGTATGTAAGGATAACAGGTATGAAAGACCTTAGTCTTGACGACGTGAAGACCTACGTGGTCAGCGACGACATGGATGAGACAGGCACGTTCGTATCAAGTGATGCTATGCTGAACCAGATATACAGCAACGCATGGTGGGGCATAAAGACCAACTACCATGGCTTTCCTACCGACTGTCCGCAGCGTAACGAGCGCCAGCCGTGGCTTGGCGACCGCACCGTAGGCAGTCTTGGAGAGAGCTATCTCTTTGACAATAACCTGATGTACACACGCTGGATGCGCGATATCTGTGATTCACAGCGAGCCGACGGAGTGTTCAGTGACGTCGCACCGGCCTTCTGGAATTATTATAACGACGACGTGACGT
Source organism: Prevotellaceae bacterium UBA3849 (assembly GCA_002392645.1). Lineage (GTDB taxonomy): Bacteria > Bacteroidota > Bacteroidia > Bacteroidales > Bacteroidaceae > Prevotella. Next base: position 3,193 of record DGHL01000103.1, on the reverse strand, counting down.
GGCCTGCCTGCCTGCCCTTTACATGTGACATGCTGTATCGTCAGTATGGCAATGACGAGGCCATACGCAACAGTTATCCGTATATCAAGAAGTGGATAGACCATGTATGTTCAGAGTATATGAAAGACGGCATCATCAACCGTGACAAGTATGGTGACTGGTGCATGCCGCCAGAGAAACCTGAGCTGATACACTCTGAGGACCCGGCGCGCAAGACTGACGGTGCACTGCTTTCCACTGCCTACATGATAAAGGTGATGCAGTTGATGAGTGACTTTGCCAAGTTGCAGGGCTTCACTGCCGATGCCACTGATTATTCACGCAGGGCTGACGACATGAAGCGTGCCTTTAATGCAAAATATCTTACATGCAAGCGTGGCACATCGCCAGTGCCGGGCCATCCGCTTTACCCCGACAGCATATACTACGGCAACAATACCGCTACTGCAAATGTCGTAGCGCTGGCCTTCGACCTCGTGCCTGAAGACTGTCGCATGGATGTGCTGAATAATGTGGTAGAGAATATCATCGTGAAGAACGGCGGTCATGTGTCATGTGGAGTGATAGGCATCTCACATCTTATGCGCACGTTGACGCGCTACGGACGTGGTGACGTGGCTTACCTGCTTGCCACCAACACCACATATCCTTCATGGGGATATATGGCTGAGCATGGAGCCACCACCATCTGGGAACTGTGGAACGGCGATACTGCCAACCCAGCCATGAACTCCGGCAACCATGTGATGCTGCTCGGCGACTTGCTGACGTGGATGTATCAGGACCTTGCTGGCATAAAGAATGCGGAAGGCAGCGTGGCATATAAGAAACTCTTGATGAAGCCCGACTTCTTCATACAAGAACTTGACAGCATCAACTGCACATACCGCACTCCGCAGGGCGAGGTGAAGTCGTACTGGAAGAAGACATTGGAGCACCTGCACTGGGAGGTTACACTGCCACAGGGCGTTACTGCCGATGCCGTGTTGCCCGACGGCACCGTGCGTCAGCTTAGCGCTGGCACCACCGTCATAGATGCAGCAATGCCATATCAGCATGGCGTCAATGTCAAGACTGATTACACAAAGAAAGACTGGTGCCTGCTCAGCGATGAGTTCTTGTATGACCACTCAATATATCCCGAGACACATTCTTCAAGCATCGTCGAACTGCGTGACGGTACGCTGCTTGCCACATACTTCGGTGGTACGAAGGAGCGCAACCCGGATGTGTGCATCTATACGCAGCGTAAGGAAAAGGCAGATGACACATGGTCAACGCCCGTCCTTGCTGCTGACGGCGTGTTTGCCGTTGACGACAAGTACGGTCGCCTGGCAGGTCTCAGCGGGCTCGACAGTACTGCCGTGCCTGCTGCCGTAGGACCATGCAAGGAACTGGGCATAGACTGGAAGATGTCTAAGTCTGGAGAAGGTTCTGCAGTTGTCGGTGAAAAATATTTGAGAAAAGCCTGCTGGAATCCGGTGCTCTTTGAGATGCCTGACGGCGAGGTGTGGCTCTTCTTCAAGATAGGTGCCAACGTAAAAGACTGGACCGGCTGGCTCTGCAAGTCGCGTGACGGCGGACTCACCTGGAGTGAGCGCGAGCCGTTGCCCGAAGGCTTCCTCGGTCCTATAAAGAACAAGCCTGAGATTGTGGGCGATAACCTTGTCTGCCCGTCATCTACCGAGCAGGACGGTTGGAAGATACATTTCGAACTGTATAACATGAAGACGGGCGAGTGGACCAAGACAGCTCCGCGTGCCACCGACTCTTGTCTGTGCATACAACCTTCCATACTGCGTCATCCTGACGGCCGCCTGCAAGCTGTTGCACGTACCCGTCCTACCAATGCTCAGCGTAAGGGCATTGACCAGACGCTGGGCCGCATAGCCACGACATGGAGCACTGACGGCGGACTGACATGGAGCGACATGACATTCATCGACGTGCCTAACAATCAGTCGGGCATCGATGCCGTAACCCTGCAGCAACCAGTGAGCATCAAGGCCACTGACGGCAAGGTGTATAAGAACCAGCGTCACGTATTGATATACAACGACTTCGCCACCCTGCCAGGCACCAACAAAGGACCGCGCACCCCGATATCGCTTGCCTCGTCAGAGGATGGCGTCACATGGCACCACTTCTGTACCTTCGAGACATCGCCTATCAGTCAGTATTCTTACCCTTCCATCATACAGGGACGCGACGGCACCCTCCACTGCGTATATACATGGCGGCGCCAACGCATAGCTTACAAGCATGTAAAACTGTAATGGTGGATTTTGTTCTATTTCTCCACTTTTCAGAAAACTCGCCCGTAGGCGCGTTAAAATGACATTGGTGGACAGACACGCCAGAACAGGGGCATAATTTGATAGCGGGGCTATAAAATGCCAAAAACGAAAAAGCCGTATTTCCGAAATTCAGGAAATACGGCTTTTTCGGCTAATTCATATGCTTTTACCATGTAATATGATAGCTTTTACAATGTAAAACCTATGCTTTTACGGTGTAATCCCTATGCTTTTGTGATGCAAAAGCATAGCTTTTACGCATCCATACTGCGCCAAATGAATATTTTTTAAGAAAACTTTACATTTCGGCATTGTTCTATTTCTCCGATTAAGGATATTTACATATCACGTGCAGTCACACGGTCACGCTCCTCTGCATCACGGAAGAGTTCCTCATCCTCAACTGAGCTTATTTCTCGTCCGACTCTTCAACTCTACGACCTGTAGTGATAAGTTTTTGCAGAGACTTGTCAAACTGTTCCTTGGCAACGGTTAGTTTCGTACCATTAAGCTCTACGCCTGGCAATTCTGTCACTGTACGTGCATCGTTGTCATAATATGTTGCACTGCCGTCAGTGTGTCGAGCAGAGCAAGACCGTAAGGTGAAGGAGATGGAAACATAATGTGGCAGGAACAGAGAGTAAAGGAACTTGAAGCATAGATAGAGAAGATTAAGAGAGGTACTTAGAGGACGCCAGAGGAAACAGAGGGTGCCATGAATATCGTATTGAAACAATGCAAGTAGAGGGCAGATAATCAGGAAGTTTAATCTTTATGGCTTTGACTTTTGTCAAGAAATGTGTGCGCAAACAAAAAAAAAACAAGAAAAGAGTTGGAAATTGTAAAAAAACAATGTAATTTTGCATTGTGTTTTTCATAGTATTAGATTTAAGGTT
>DGHL01000121.1:3365-4259 GCA_002392645.1 Prevotellaceae bacterium UBA3849 | reverse complement strand
GCATGAGCACCAGCACACTCTACCGAAAGATGAAGTCGCTAACGGGGCTCTCTACCATAGAATACATCCGCAAATACAAGATGCAATATGCCGAGAGACTGATGATGGAGGGCAAATATACTATCTCTGAGGTGGCTTACATGTCGGGCTTCAACAGCATCAACTACTTCCGCCGCTGCTTCAAGGAAGAGTTCGGCGATGTTCCTTCCGACTATCTGAAGAAGTTGAAACGCTAATATCGAAAATGATATGACGATAAAAAGAAAAGAAGGTTTTATGGGTGAGCAATCCGTGGTATTATCACCAATGTTAGTAGAACAGGAAAAACGTGATGAACTGACATCACACCTGTTTATAACCGATATAGGTTATTACCCTAAAGCGGAACGTCATCACAGAATACGCCTAAAAGCCATCGACCAGTATGTGCTTATCTACTGTGTTGATGGAGCTGGTTTTTATGTAGTGGACGGAAAACGATATGAAGTGAAGAAAAACCAATATTTCATTCTGCCAGCTAACAAACCGCATGAGTATGGCACAACAGAAGACAAGCGTTGGTCAATCTACTGGGTGCACTTCAAAGGGACATGTGCCCATGTCTATGCAGAAGGTGCTACTACCCCACAAACGATTAATGTAGCCATCAACTCACGCATCAGCGAACGTATCAATATCTTCGATGAAATTCTGACCACATTACAGACTGGTGATGGACTGGAGGATCTCAGGTATGCCAGCAGTCTGTTTCATCATTTTCTGGCCTCTATGCGCTATCTCGGACAATTCAGAAGAGCCAAGACGGGGGCGGGCGACAAGAACACATCAGATAAAGGCATCGACATAGTGGAACAGGCCATTCACTATATGCGCGAAAACATAGAACAGCACATC
>DGHL01000121.1:0-3233 GCA_002392645.1 Prevotellaceae bacterium UBA3849 | reverse complement strand
AAAGTCCACTGGCATATTTCAACCGATTGAAGATTGAGTACGCCTGCCACTTACTGAAAACCACAGATCTGAAGGTGAACCAGATATGCTACAAGGTGGGTATTGAAGACGCGCTCTACTTCTCACGTCTGTTCTCTAAAACGATGGGCATGGCACCCACCGCATTCAAAGCCCTGCATAGATTGACGTAGCTCCTGTCTTTTGCTCCCTCTCCCCTGCCAAGATCAGGCTACGCAGGTCTGATTCCGGCAGTATCGCTGTGGGGTGAAACTCACTACTAAGCATATAACGTATCAGACTATACTTCATTTGGCGAAGTTCGGGCAATTGGGCATCCGTCAGCAGGTCGATACTCGAGAAAATCAAGTGTCCCTTACCCACCTGAGCTTCAAAAATCTGAGCCAGCCTACGGTTGTTCACGAAGTTATCAACGCTCTCCACTATAGGTGTCACAGGGGCAATACTATCGAGCACCACCACCCTACTCCGTTTTACAAGATTCCACCACTGCCAGTCGCTATGCATCTCGGTAGGGAAATCAGCCAGTGCAGGATGCATCGGATTGCAAAGCAACCCCATCGTACCTGCCTGTTTGGGGAAGTGAACCGGACTCCAGAACACAGGAAGGAACTTACCTTCGAGTCCTTTCACGGTGGAAGTCCTAGGAGATAGTAGCACCTTCCGGCCTTTCTTAAGTGCCTTCAGTGCCTCATCAATGTCGGCAGTCACTATAAGTTGTTTATCATGGGGCATTGTCACCTCAGGATAAACCCATATATTCCAACGGTTCCGCCAAGGCGTGTCCTTGATAGATACGACCAGTTCATACCTGCAGGCCTGCTGCACCTTATCTAATAGAATGCTAACTTTCTCACCAGTTCCTTCTGCATATACCTCACCAGCCTCATCTGTCAACTGCCAGCAAATGGTCTTCCCCTTCATCGACTCCAAACTATAGTTAGCGATATCAATCTGAGCTGTAAAGGTCTCACTGGTTTTCCATACGGCTTTTTCAAACTGAGCTAACGGTACCACCGGTGCACAGGCTTCACGGAATCGTTGTGGTTCCACCAGTCCTTTACTATCCCAAAAGGCGTCGAGCAAACCAACAAGGGCAGTCCCCTGACCAGGGAAATCATGGAGATCAAGCAATTGGAAACCACTCTGCTGTGGCGTCTTCATGGCACGCTCAATCTCTTCCTTATAGAGGATGGCAGCCAACTTTCCAGAGGCTTTCAGATAGTCGTCGGCCTTATGGAGCAGTCCCTTCTTCTTCAGATCGGCACGAATGGCCTTGAAATTCAAGGGATCCAAGACACCCGTATATTTATCAATCTCCCTCATATTCGGATAAACACTATATTGCCCAATCTCATGAGAGATCAGTGGCACAGTGATGTTTTTAGCGGCTTCACGATAATCGCTCTTGAAATCAGGCACCCGCTCGTCGAACACACCTTGGCCTCTTACCCAACCATTATCAGTCCACTGCGTGATGAAGATATCGTCCTCAGGTTCTTGTTTAACACCATGTCCTTTCTCAAAGGTGAAAGTCGAGGTAACATAAAGATGGCGGGAATCTCGTTTCTTCATGTAACGGACCAACTCATTTAGGAACTTAAAATCGGGTTGTAGCTCGTTACCACAACTGATGATGCAAAGCGAAGGATGGTTACCATAATAGCGGCTGATGTTATCAAACTCGTTATACAGGAACTTGGCTGTAGCAGAATCACTATTCACCGTTAGCGACCAGTTGGGCAACTCTACCTGACAATAGAATCCCATCTTATCGGCCACTCTGAATGCAGCATCAGGTGGGCACCATGAATGGAACCGCAAATGGTTCAAGCCATATTCGCGAGCAGTGGTAAACACCTTCATCCAACCATGCTCATCCGTAGGTGGTGTGCCTGTGAGCGGAAAAATGCAGCATTCAAGCGTACCCCTTAGGAATGTAGGATGCCCATTGATGAGCAGCCGATTACCATCGGCTTTAAAACGCCGCATACCAAAGGTAACAGTCTTTGCCTCACTGCCCACCATCACACTGAGCGTGTAGAGATACGGATTGAACTCGCTCCACGTTTTCATATCACTGATGGGAAGCACGTACTCGCTGGCCGTCAATCGCCGAGGCTTCACTTGACTGTCATTCAGTAGGAATAGCGGTTCTTTTTTAGTATTCTGCATTGACAGCACGATGCGTACTTGCTGCTGTTCAACATCAGGATACACCTGCACATCGCAGAGAGTTGGCGCTACACTAAGTTCCATACGCCCCAGTACTCCATTCCACATAATCTGGGTATCGTTGGTATAAGAATGGGCCAGATTATCTACTGATATATCATGCTGTTTACTGTTATCAACAGTCAGTGTGAGTGTATGCCTACCTTCCGTCAGGCCCTCTTTAATATAGAATAGGTGGGGAGTGGTCAGACTCTCCTGCATCTGACCAAGGTCTTTCCCATCAACACACAGCCGACTACGCCACATCACACGCTCAAGCATCACCTGTAATGGTTTCAATGCCATTTCTTGTGAGATATTCACCTCGCGCTGATAGGTTGCCACCCCTATATATGAATGCTTACGGGTGAGTCTCGACAACTGGGGTTTCGACAGTTTTGGTTCCAAGGTATTAACCTCACCGATGCCTGCGCCATCAAGTGTATTAGGCAGAATAATGGTCTGCTTATTGTTGGCGTTGAGCTCAAGCTGCCACTGACCGCTCAGGTCAATCATCTGCTGTGCCAATGTGGTTATGGCACACACAAACATAGTTATGCAAAAAACTAATCTCTTCATATTTAGAATGAATCACAGTGCAAAGTTACAAAATTTTTGAATTGTCGGATGCCTTGATGGTTATTATCCAGCGCTTCGGCCTCAGAAAGATATCTTAATGCCTTTTCGGTGTCGCCCATGCCGTAGTAGCCCAGTGCAAGCATATACTTACAGTGGATGATATTCTTCTGATCGAGAGAGTCTTCCCAGATGAGCAAGTCGGGTAGTGATACAGCAAAATAGTCCATCACCTGCTTCTCAAAGATATGCTGCTTGCCATAGTTGATAAGTTTATTGAAGAGTCCACGGGCTTTATCCTCTTTTCCTAATTTACGATAACACAGGGCTGCATAAAATATCTTGTCGGGTTTTGCATCATTATAGTACATGGCAGCAGCTGGCTCGGTAGGCCCTTCGGTTCCCTCTTCGTAGCGACCAAGGAA
>DGHL01000118.1:19308-20034 GCA_002392645.1 Prevotellaceae bacterium UBA3849 | reverse complement strand
GCATCACATCTGGGAACATCGTGCCACCTGGCATCTCACGCATCGTGAGGTTATGCACTTTGGCAAGTAACTGGTCAACTGTCAGGATGAATGGTGCGGTGAAATGCTCATAGTCAATTACATCTTCGTGTTCATCACGCAATGACCAAGTAACTCTCACTACGGCAGGACGGAGTTTGAACACAGAAACAGGTTTGCCCAGCAGAATGATAGCGGCACGAGTTATTCCTCCATCAATCATTACTCCTGCATTACTCAGGAATTCTTCTACAGACCATGCATTCACCTCTGCTGCAGGAATACGGCTGTGCACCTTCTTGAACATCACCTTTGCCTTGGCAATGGCGACTTCATCCAAATCATCAATCGTGGCATTGGGCACAATTACGGCCGACCAATCGGTATCTGTGAACAAAGGCTCATCCAAGATGGCATTCAATCGTTCCTGGGTCAGTTCCACTAAAGAGTCCTCTATCCGTTGCCAAGCCTTATCGTGAGCATAGACTGGACGTTTGGGCAGATGTTTAGGAATATGTATCACCCACACCACCTTTTGGGTGTCGTCTGTGACATACTCCTCGATGTCCAGTCCCTCGCTCGACAGGTTCGTGCAACGTTCCGTCAATCGAAGTATTGCTTTCTGACGGTCATAGTTATAGGTGTCTGTGCCGACAATCTCCAGTGTCTTGTCATGCACACCCACCACGAGGAAACCACCCTCCATGT
>DGHL01000118.1:0-19199 GCA_002392645.1 Prevotellaceae bacterium UBA3849 | reverse complement strand
CCCCACAGAACGAGTTCTTCAGATTTTTAAATTCTTTCCACTCACACCGAGCATTCTCCTGTGGGTACTCGTGAAGCAGGTATTGCTGTAGTTCAAGTTCGGTCATACATCAATATTTATAAAGGTCTTTGAAATTATAGTAATTGTAGAACCTATTATGCAAATTTTCCAATAACTGTTTAATGTAATAAGCCATTATTGACTTCGTTGAATCAGTAATGGGGATGTTTAATTGTTTTAACTGATTATCCACCAGACTAGAAATATTCCTATTGGGATTAAATGTTTCATCAAAAACGCTTTCAGCTGATAACGCTTGAAAAGGAGAATACCCATTATCATCCTTCACTTCATTTTGCAATGCATTTAGGGCTTGCATAATGTCCAACATGTTGAAGTATTTCTCATAAAATGCAAGAAAACCCCTATATATTTCATTTGAAGTAACAATTCTTGTCGTACAAATGAATGCTCGATATGGAGCACGCTCTTCAGGATTTATCGCAGAAATCATGGCAATACTCTTACACATTGCCATCACTACAAACAACAAATGGCCTGTTTTAATATTGAGAGGTCGAATAATGTTGTAGAAGTCCTTCCATTTAAGAATTTCTCCATTATTGAAACCGATACCTTCGTCACAACCATGAGTTTCAATTTGTAAGGTAAGAATGTCTCCTTCCAATATAGACTTTTCAATACCCTGCACTGCCAAACGAAATTCTTCCGAAGAATTAACATCATAGAAGGATGAGAATGATTCTCTTTTATGATATTCTTTATACTGGAGAACATCATGATAAAGTATTTCTCCCGTTTTGTAATCGTTGGGATTCAGTGACTGTATCACAACGATGCCCCACCGTTTTATCTCTGTATCAGGTTTGTTCATTGCAAAACTACCATTTGAAAAATAGGAATTGATGGTCATATATCTTCTTAACCTTTATTTTTTGTTCTTTCGGTATTAATGGAAGGATTTGCTCATAGGCATTTACATGTATTCGTATTGTTCGTAGGCTTTTACAGTTTCTAATCCAGCCTTCTTCAATCACAATGTCCTTTGAAGCTATTGAGATTTCTTTCAAATTTTGGCAATCAGCAATACAACCTTTTTCAATTCGTCGTACATTGTTGGTTATAACTAAAACCTCTATTACAGAATTATTGTATAGGATGTTCTTAGGTAATTTATTAACGTGAGGGCCAATTGTTAATTTGTTCATACCCTGAGGCAAGCCTGTTATTACTGCTTCTCTTGCATCGTAGATAACATCTTTTAGATTCTTACAATCTTTAAAACAAGAGCCATAATCATCTCCTATTCTCTCTATTGACTCAGGGATGTTCAGTGATAACAAATTTGTACATTCTTCAAATGCACGATTCTCTATAGTCTTAAGTCCTTTGTTTAAAATAATTGTATGAAGGTTTGTGCATCTATAAAAAGCACCCAACTCAATGACTTTTATGCATTCAGGCACATCGAATGATGTAAGGGATGAACAGCATGCGAAAATAGAATTAGGTAGTCTCTCTATTGTACAATCAAGTTGAACACTTGATAAGACCTTGCAATTCCAAAATACCCCACTACCCATTTCTTTTACAGAAGAAGGAATCGTTATTGATTCAATGTCTGTATGTATAAAAGCATTATCCCTTACCTTGGTTATGCATTCTGGTATAGAAACGTCTTTAACAGTAGAATCAACGAGTTGAATTAACTCGTTATTTACTGAATCGATTAATAATGAATTTATAATAACAAAACGAGAGGATTCCGAAGTTATATTATTTGAATTCTTGGAGAAAGGTTCTTTCCCGATTTCTTTTATACACTTCGGGATTTTTATACCATCAATTATACACCACTGAAACGCAGAATCTCCAATATGAGAAAGATTCTTTGGCAAATGATTTATGTGAAGAGCTTTGCAATTGAAGAATGCACTTGCTGAAATAGTGTCAATAGAATCAGGCAGGTTTATGCTACATAGCATTTCACAATGACGAAATGCGCTTTCGCCAATTCTCCGCATTGATTTCGGCAAAGAAACGCTTTGCAATACGCTACAGTTAACAAAGGCATATTCTCCAATTTCTTCAATGGGTTCATATATTTCGATTTTTTGAATATAACGATTAAGACACTTAACCACACACTTCTTTCTTGTATCAATGAGAAGTTCGTTAATTATACTATAATTGGGACTCAAAGATTCCATCGCACAACCTTCAGAAACAGCTGATGTCGGAAAATATAGAAGTGTTGATGGAAGAATAATTTTTTCAAGCGTTTTCTTTTTTTTGTTAAATAAGCCTTCCCATAACCCTGTGCTAAACGCACCATTACATACGAACTCGGTTCCTTCCTTAATTTTGTAAGTTTTACAATCACAATGACTCCCTTCTAAAAGTCTTTTCCCATCCAAACTATAAATAACGCCATGTTCGTCTCTATGAATCTTATCTTCATCAAAACAAACGCCTCCAAATAGAGGAATACTGTTCTGTTTCTTCTCTTCTTCGCGTATTACACATTGATCCTGATAGTATTTATAATCAAATTCTGTGTCTGCAAGGAGAGATCCTTCTTCCAAAATTTGCTCATATGCATTCTTTGTCTCTGCTATTTTCTGCATATCGGACATTGCTCTTGTAACTGTTGTATAAATAGGTCTTATACCGAACAAACAGCGACAAGCCGTTGCACACCTTATTTCAGCAGGTAGTTTACAATTCTCTCCAAATCTCAAATCATTTGCGCTTTCACTCCCATGATGTGGAGTTGATGTCCAGTAATGTCCTGATACGTATTTCCCTGATGTAAAACTCTTTTGGTTAAAAGGAAGGAATATACTATTCCCATTAGGCCCTGTAACTAATCTGCCCTCAATGCCATCAATAACTTTTGTCTCCCATTTACACCTATTTAAGAGTTCCTGACATTCTTCATCTGTTGGTAAACGCCAATTTCTACCCAGCATGTTTGTAGCTGCATCATATTTATCATCGCCTGCTATATCACCAATCACATCAACCTTAACTTTACTATATTTTGGATACCCTTTAGTCGAAGGCTGATTTTCTGCCCAGTAAAACATACTTCCCATATCAGATGGTTTATAAGCACCCAAATTGAATGATGCCCACTTTACAGACAAACCTAAGTCTACAGCGTTGGGGAAAGCTTTCTCCCTTTGTTCTTTTACATATTCTTCATGTTTTCTTTCCTTCTCTTGTTTCGCCAAAGCCCTCTTATAGCTGGGGTCTGCTTTGGGGTTAATCCAATAGTACACATTTAAAACTCCGCTTGCAATAAACAACAAGACAATTGCTGCAATCACAAGAAGTACAATGACAATTATACCATTAAGTGCTCTATCTGCACCACCTGCAACTGCGCTATCGTCGTAATAATCGTATTGTGTTTGAGCATATAAGATAACTTGACAATATAATGCTATCATGATAGCGCAAAGGCGTTTGTTGAAAATCTTTGTTTTCATTCTTTATTCCCCTTTCTGTTTAATCTTGAATAAGATTCTGAAAAAATCCATGTAATGTAAACTTTCCTTGTTTGGAATTGTCATGTATTGGACACAAAATTACAAATATAATTTGAAATAACATCAAAGAATGGCAAAAATCAGTGCTTTTTAACAGAAATATTATCGGAATCGTATAAAAGCAGTCCCGGTTTATCAGAAATCGCTACTAAATACAAGCGCCTACACCTGAAGTTACAGATGTGGGCGCTCCGTTATTTGCTGATATAATGTTACGATGGCGGCAATACGTCAAAGCCCATACCCTTTCCCCTTTGTTGGCACGTATCGCGAAGCCATGATGGTCTTTGCTGCATGAAGCCAACAACGGAGTCGGAAGTCCTCGTTCTCCTCGTCTTTCTTGCGACCGTCCCAGCCAGTCTCGCTACTGACAGAACCACCACCAGCACAAGGAATACTGACATAGCGACCACCCATGAGAGCAACAGCGACCTCTCGAACCAGCTTCGCAGTGTCAGGTTTTTCAAAGAGGGCGAAAAGATCAAGCATTTCATGTGTCTGCTGATGTCGGAGATACTTCTCTGTGTGATAATCCTCACTTAGCTTCTCCATGTCGCGCTGATTCATCAACCGAAACTTACGTTCTCCAAGAATGCTGTTCTTGGCTGCCTCCATGATAGTCTTGCCAAACGAATTGAGAGCATTATGGAATTGTTGGCTGATATTTGCGTTCTGAGCCTTCGTCCAGTCGTCAATGTTCCCAAAGCGAGGTGGACGCTCTGTAATTTTTGGAGGCCTCACCTTAATCTCTGGCACATCAAAGCGGACATAAGCAACATCGTAGAAGTTCACCTTGTCTTTGATGTCCTGCTATTCTTTCATCTTTTGTTCGAGTTTCTGCTGCTTGTCAGCGAGTTTTGCATCGCAATTGGAAATCTGCTTTTCCAAATCAGCCTTCTTGCGGTTGTATTCGTCAAGTGTAATTCTATCCTTTTGTCACGTAAAGCGTTATAATGAGGGTGGGAAGAGAGCCGACAATGCAGAACTGTTTCTTGGATATCCAGTCATAGAATTTGCGAACAAATGAAGCACTCCTTCAGAATGCAAAATAGAGAAAGATGGTCGAAATATTTACCAATAGAGTTCCGTTTTCTACCAATCAGTTTTGTAAAAAAGAGGGCTTTTTCTTGTAAAAGCTATCATTTTACGTCGAAAAAGCTATCTTTTTAATCGCAAAAAGCATAGCTTTTAGAGTGTAAAAGCTATCTGATTACATTGTAAAAGCTATGCTTTTACAACAGATTACCTTGTCTGGCACTTTCTTATTTTACGTTTACCGCTGATTATCAACATATTACACAAAACAAAAAAATCCTTGCGATTTTTGGCACCAAAATAGAGTTTGGTGATTTTCATCGCAAGGATTCGCAAGTTAAATACGAAAAGTTTATGGCTAATTATTCTAATTCGTTTCTAAAAATATAATTTAAGCCCCTCCTAACCTTTCCATGCAGAGAGTAGTTAAGAGGGGCTTAATGTTCATTCGCTCTTAAAGAGGGACAGTTACTCGCTCTTGAACAGATCCTTTATGCCGCCGATAGAACCCATGAGGTTTGTGGCCTCGTAAGGCAGGTAAACGGTCTTGGTGTCGTTGCCGCTGGCGATGTCCTGCAGAGTCTGTATGTATTTCTGTGCCAGGAGGTAGTTGGCAGGGTTGGTACTCTTGCCCACAGCCTCGGTAATCTTGTCGATGGCTACGGCCTCAGCCTCAGCCTTACGGATGCGAGCCTGTGCCTCACCTTCTGCCTGCAGTATCTGCTGCTGCTTGGCAGCCTCAGCACGGTTGATGACTGCGGTCTTGTCAGCCTCAGACTTCAGGATGACAGCCTGCTTCTCACCCTCAGAGGTAAGGATGGTGGCACGCTTGTTACGCTCTGCCTGCATCTGCTTCTCCATGGCCTGCAGTACGGTAGCAGGAGGTATGATGTCCTGCAGTTCTACGCGGTTCACCTTGATACCCCACTTGTTGGTAGCGTCGTCAAGGACAAGACGCAACTTAGAGTTGATGGTATCGCGTGAAGTCAGCGTCTGGTCGAGCTCCATCTCACCGATGATGTTACGCAGAGTGGTCTGTGTAAGCTTCTCGATAGCGTTAGGCAGGTTACTGATTTCATACATGGCCTTGAACGGATCGACGATCTGGAAATAAAGCAGTGCATTGATTTCCATCTGTATGTTATCCTTGGTGATAACATTCTGTGACGGGAAATCGTACACCTGCTCGCGAAGGTCTATGCGGTCGGTAAGCACATAGCGTCCGCGTGCCATTGCCACCATATCCTTTGCCCTGTCGATGAAAGGAATGATGAAGTTGATACCAGGCTCAAGGGTCTGGTAATACTTTCCCAGTCGCTCCACTATCTTTGTTTCTGACTGAGGAATAATCACGATTGTCTTTTTCAAGACTACTATTGCCAATACTATAATGACAATAATAAATGTTGTTAAAAATCCCATAGTAATAAATAAGTTATGAGACCCTCCCCGGCCCTCCCTGTGAGGGAGGGAGATTGGGCGATGAATTAAGAGACCCTCCCCACCCTCCCTGTGAGGGAGGGAGATTGGGCGATGAATTAAGAGACCCTCCCCAGCCCTCCCTGTGAGGGAGGGAGATTGGGCGATGAATTATGAGTTAAGAATTGTGAATTAAGAAGATGTTTGTGGAAACGAACGTAACTTGTATTTTTCACTTTTCACTCTTCACTTTTCACTTACTGTTAGAATGATGCTGTCGCGCGAGATGACAGTCACGGTAGTGCCTTGGGCTATCTCGCTGCCATCGGAAGAAACGGAGCGCCACTCGTCGCCGTCAATCTTCACATAGCCGAAACCACCGGCTGCTATAGTATCGATTACAACACCTCGTCTGCCAACGAGGGCATCGACATTGCTCTTACGTTCGTTCTCCTTGCCATGTAACCTTCTGACGAGCGAAGGTCTGACGAAGTAAAGACACAGCACTGAGCATACTGCCCATATCAACACCTGCGCCCACAGGGGGAGACCTATGGCAGCACCGACGATTGAAGCTACGGCACCAAAAGCGAAACAAATAACATAGAAGTCGCCGCTGGTAAGTTCGAGCAGCAACAGCCCGATGCTGACTATCAGCCATACGAGCCACATATTTCCTACAAAATAGTCTATCATAGCGTTATGAGGTGTTTGGTTATTTCTCTATAAGTGCCACGGCATAGGCAGACATGCCTTCCTTACGACCTGTAAAACCGAGTTTCTCCGTTGTAGTGGCTTTTATCGATATATTGTCGATGTCAGTGCGCATCACCTCTGCAAGACACTGCTTCATGGCGTCGATGTGAGGATTCAGCTTTGGCTGTTCGGCGCATACAGTGCAATCTATGTTGCCCAGTCTGTAGCCTTTGGTGGCTATAAGATCGATGGTCTTCGACAGTAATATCTTGGAGTCGATGCCGTCGGTCTCTGCCGCCGTATCGGGGAAGTGATAGCCTATATCGCGCATGTTGGCTGCGCCGAGCAATGCGTCGCATATAGCATGAATCAACACGTCGGCATCACTATGGCCGAGCAGTCCGTGTGTGTGTGCTATCTTAATGCCACCGAGCCAAAGATCTCTGCCTTCCACAAGCTGGTGGACGTCGTATCCCATTCCTATTCTAAACATAATGTGAGTTCTTGTGAAAAAAGTTGTGAATTATGCATTATGAATTCTCTTAAATTTTCGTCTTCAGTTTGTTAATCACCACAGAGCATACCTTGCTTATGATCCATGCCACGGGCAGTGATATCGCCAGTGTGGCGAAGAAGGTGGGCCAGTAACCCAAGCGGTATTGCTGCAGAGGATTAAGCACAAACTGCACATGAACAAGGTATATCTCTAACGATATGCCACCCACCCACGCAAACCATTTGTTTACGTACGTGCCTGCCTTGCTGCCGCAAAGCCAGTCGAAGACCTTCGACATTATCAATATGGTGGTGATGGCAAGTACTATATAGAGCATACGCTCAGTGTAGAGAGGGAACCTGCCATGCCTCATCTGCTCAAGCCATATACATGCCCAAAGGCTGAGAGCGAAGAGTCCGATGATCATCCACCATGCCTGCTTGTCAATCTCACGCTTCTGCCTTACAGCCTCTGCGAAGTTGATACCGAGGAAGAATATCGGCACACGGCTCCAGAATATCTCTATATGGCCTACCGCCTGATGCACCGGAGCTACATACTGCACTATGATACACCACATAAGTGGCAACACTACAAGCCATCGGTATATAGGATGACGGCGTACCAGTTCCATGTACGGCGGTGCAAAGAGATATAGCATCATGGTTGCAGGAACATACCAGAACGTAAGTTCGTCGTGAAGCCAGAAGTCCCAATTTACTATAATGTCGCCTGCGAGGTCCACATAGCTCGCAGTGGTGGTACCATGGAAACGGCTTATATAGAAATAGCCTGCCACGATGAGCCATGCCGGATATATGCGCAAAGCACGGTTAAGGTAGAAACGACGCCAGTCTTGCTGCTTTGCCCATGAATACCATAAGCCTATGCCTGAGAGGAAGAAGAAGATGTCAACACCCAGATTTCCCATGCGTCTCAGTCCGAACCAAGGACTCGTCTTTGACAGCGACACATGGAAAAGCATCACGATAATGATGGCAAAGCCCATCAACTCTCCACGATATTTGGAGATGTTTCCTAATTGTATGTTTGATATACTCATGGTACAAAAGTACNNAGAGGAAGAAGAAGATGTCAACACCAAGGTTGCCCATCCTACGCAGTCCGAAGAAGGGATCGAGACGCGACAGCGGTACATGGAACAGCATCACGATGATTATCGCGAAGCCCATCAACTCGCTTCTGTATTTTGATATCTTTCCTAGTTCTACCATGAGCGAAACAAAAATGTAACGTGTTTATATATAGTGGTTAATAGTCCGTAGTGTCGTCTCATTATACTGAAACGCTCCAGCAACGAGGCACGGTGGTTAGTGACTGACATTCCGCCGTCGAGATAGTCGCACAGCACCATGCCGGTATTAAGCATTGGCAATCCCTGCGCATCGGCTTCTTTCATCACCCTTATGCACCAATCGACGTCTGCCGAAAGGCGGTAACGCACATCGTAGCCTGTCTGCCTCGCTATATCAACGTTGGCATAGAATGCCTGATGGCACACGAGCATGCCGGCGCGAAACGACTTCCACGTGAGATGCTCCGGCGGACGCAGACGACGCGGTGCAATGAAATGGCCTTCCGCATCAACGATGTCGGTATCACCATATACCACACCGTAGCGATTGTTGCCAATCTTGTCAGCCATACGTTCCAGGGTATCGTCGGCATGCAGCATATCGCCGGCATTGAGGAATACCACATAGTCGCCCTTTGCCAACTGCAAAGCCTTGTTCATGGCATCGTACAGGCCATTATCGCGCTCGCTCACCACGACGATATCGTGGCGACGGTTCTCACTTTCATATTTGCGCACCATAGCCATGGTGGCATCGGTGGAGGCTCCGTCCATTATGACATGCCGCACATCAGCATAGCCTTGACGGGCTACGCTGTCGAGCGTACGCTGCAGCACAGCCTCTGCGTTATATGTGCAGGTTATTATGGTGAATAACATTGTCTATGGTTTATCTACATAATAGCATTCGCTGATGCAAAAGTAATAATATTTTCTGAAACTGCAAAATATCTCAGATTATTTTTACGGTAAAACCACGAAAAACAAAAAAGCCGTCATGTCTCACGACATAACGACTCCATAAAAAATACGAAATTACTTCAAATGTATTGAGAAACGAGTTGTATTACGTCTCCCTACCATGAAGAAAGGAATAAACTGCACATCTGTGCAAGCACAGTGGCAATTCCTTTATTATTCTGCCTTCTCAAAAATCTCATCACGATTCCACTGACTCCAGTACTTCAATGCGAGTTGCCGCACATAGCTCCAGTATCGTGGCGAATGACCGTATGCCTCTACGCCATGTCTGATGTCATTTTGTATAGTCTGGGCATACTCGCTTCGCAGTCGGAGGAGCAGGGTCTCATCCTTCCATGTAAAACGTGCCTCTATACGTTTCTCGTCTTCGTCTGACAGAAAGAACAGTCCGTGCCCCATCGTAGCACCCGTGCTAACCTGAAGTCCGTCATTGAAGCAACTTACCGGCGGCTGACTTCCTGCATACGACAACACCTTCGGTTCATCATCACCCTCATGCAGCGACATGGCATAACACCCCATCTTGGCTCCCAGGGTAGAGTATATGCCGAGGTGCCCGTGAATCTCATTTGTCAGGACTACCTTATGCCACTCTTCTTTTCCGAAACGCTCTATGGTGTCGCTCATTATCTCACGCACGTCAGGTGCGTAGCAGTCGCATGGTAATTCCATGCCATCAAACACGCAGGACTTCATTCTGATATTCTTTTTATAACAAAATAGCCAAGCAACACCTGCATAAGCAGTCCCGGTATGCCGAGACGCACATCTTGCAGTGCCGCACTAAGACTATTTGTATAGATATATTCAAACACCATGCCGATGGTTTGATACGCAACTACCACCAGAGCCAGCAGTCCGATACTGACACGCTGGGTACGATGAGCTACGTAGCTTGCTGCTATCGCCAACGACACCGACTTCACCAATATAGCCGGCAAGGCAGTTGTTGGTGGCATACCGAAAAGCAAGTTGTTGACTACTGGAGACAAGAGTGCCGTAAGCAGTCCTAAGTTAATGCCGTAGCAATATGCACCGACAAGGGTGAAGAAATATATAGGGAGCAACATTAGCCCGCCCTGTGGAACAAGGTGGCATAACTGTGGCAGCAAGATGTTGCCTATTATGAACATTGCACTGAAGATGTACGTTTTCTTCTGCAGGATATGCAGTGTAGGATATGATGTATATTGCATTTTTATCAATTTTTTAAATATAATATTCGATGTTACTTTCTTTTATTGAGAAGAGTTTGTTATATATGTCCTTACGATAGAGACCGAAGCCGCTGGAGTTGCGGTCGCGCGGACGCTGTATCTTCACATCGTAGATCTTGCCTATACGTCCGGGACCCGACTGCATCACTATTACGCGGTCTGCCAGATAGACAGCCTCCTCTATATCGTGGGTAACGAAGACCACGGTCTTCTGCTGCTCCCTCACTATGCCGAGCAGGTCGTCCTGCAACTTGTTGCGTGTGATGGGGTCGAGCGCGCCGAAAGGCTCGTCCATAAACAATACGTCTGGGTTTACCGCCAGTCCGCGAGCTATCGCCACGCGTTGCTGCTGTCCGCCCGATAACTGGGTGGGAAACTGATGTTCCAGTCCGCTCAGACCCACGAGGTCTATATACTGCTGCGCTATCGTGGCACGCTCTGCCTTAGAGTAGGTTGCATTCTCCAAGCCCAGCTCCACGTTGCGCTTGACACTGCGCCATGGCAGCAGACCGTAATGCTGGAAGATGGTGACGTATCGGGGCGACGGCTTCGTCATCACCGCGCCGTCAATGCTGACGCTGCCCGTGGTGGGCTGTTCAAAGCCTGCCATAATGTTGAGCAGGGTGGATTTGCCACAGCCAGAGAAACCCAGCAGGCATACGAACTCGCCCTTGTTTATCTCAAAGCTGACGTCGTCAAGCACATGTATGGTCTCCTGCCTGCCGTCGCGGTTCTTCCGCTGGAAATCCTTTGATATGTTGTTTACCTCAATGTATGCCATAGTATGAAAGCACTTTCTTTTCAAATTTACCAATTAAATAGTCAAGGATGAAACCTATGACACCTATCACTATCATTGTGGCGAGCAGTATGTCGGTGCGCAGGTTGTTACGCGCATCGATTATCATGTATCCCAGTCCTGACTGCGTGCCTACCATCTCGCCCGACACGAGGAATATCCACGATGTGCCGAGGGCTATGTGAAGTGAGTTTGCTATCTGTGGGAACACTGCCGGCAGTATGATGCTGAACACCGTCTTGAGGCGTGATATGCCGTAGTTACTCGCCACCTTAAGGTATGTCTCATCCACTGTATGCACTCCCCTCGCCGTAGTGAGCAGTACAGGGAAGAAACCTGCAAGGAAAATAATGACGATGGCAGGAGTGTCGCCTATACCTATCAGCAGCACTATGAACGGCATCCATGCCACAGG
Source organism: Prevotellaceae bacterium UBA3849 (assembly GCA_002392645.1). GTDB lineage: Bacteria > Bacteroidota > Bacteroidia > Bacteroidales > Bacteroidaceae > Prevotella. Next base: position 7,470 of record DGHL01000118.1, on the reverse strand, counting down.
GGCTATGGGGCGTATCATCTGTATAACAGGGTTGGTTAAGCGGAACAGTATGTTGACGTTGCCGATAAGCAATCCCAGTCCTATGCCTGCCACCACCGACAGCAGATAGCCTATGACGAAGCGGAACATACTTGCCGTCACACCATCAGCGAGCGTACCGTCACCAGTAATCTCGGCAAAAGCCTTCGCCACATCAAGCGGAGCAGGGAAGAGCGCACTACCGAAGTCACCCAAGACTACCGCCAACTGCCACAATGCCGTAGCGATGGCGAATGATGCTATTGTGTATAGTGTTGCTTTCATTTCACGAACTCCTCAAATGTAGGTGGATTATCTATTATGCCGTATTTCCTCACCTTCTGCGCGAGCTCGGCGTATGCAGCCTTGGTGATGTCAAGTTCAGAGTAGCTTATCCACTCAAGCGACTGCCTGAGTACTTCATCCTTTTGTGACAGTATCTCCTTTGCCTTACTGAGAGCTATCTCCTTATCGTCAAGATGCTTGCCTGCAGCCTTGTATGCAGCAATGACCTTATCCAACTGCGACTTCTTGGCAAGATAGGCACGGTCGTTGAGCACCAGTCCGCAGCAGATGCTACCCTGCCAAAGTTCATCACTGCGATAGAGCACCTTGCCCTTGCCGCCGAGTATGCCTGCCGCTCCGAAAGGCTCTGCCACGCAGTAGCCACTAATCTGACCGTTGGCAAGTGCCGATGGCATCTCTGGCGGTGCCATCTCCACCACGTTCACATCGTTGATGGTAAGCCCTGCCTTTGCCAATGCCTCCTGCAACAGTATGTGGTGGGAGGATGCCCGGTGAGGAATGGCGAATGTCTTTCCTTTCAAGTCCTTTGCGTCGCCTATCCCCTGCTCTACCACTATCACGTTACCATCGGTATGTCCGAGAGCAACGGCTGTCAGTCCTATGCCCTGCGCCTTTGCCTTCATGGCAAGCTCTATGAGAACCGAGGCACCATCCACGCGCCCTGTATTGAGGGCATCGAGCAGCTCGGGCCATGAGCCATACTTCACAAGCTCCACCTTCACCCCATCTACTGACTTCAGTTCGGTAAGCGGCAGTGCATGAGTTATTGGCAGGTATGCTATCCTGACCGTATTGGGGTCTGATTTCTTACCACATGACGCAAGCAGCAACGCAAGTGCCACGCACCATATTATATTATTAAATGTATATCTCATATCATCGTCTTTTTTTACCAGTTAAGTTTACTACGTTTCTCATTAAGGTCGTCAACCAGTTGTCTTACCAACTGCTGCGTATCAACGTTGACTATCATCTCGCTACCCAGTATAGGCTTTGTGCCGTGTGCCATAAACTCGTGTACCTCAGGCGCACCCTGCGTAGGCGCATATACACTGTGGTATGAGTTCATGCCAAGCAGGCGGAAGGCGAGCGCGGCGCAGATGCCTTTCTCATTGCTCCACTCCGGTGATATGAAAGCGTATGGCAGGTCTTTAATCGGTATGCCGAGAGCACCGCTTATGCCGTTGAAGAAACCGCTGGCACGTGCGTTGTCAAGACACTCACCAAGATGCCATACTGGCGGTATGTTACCATGCTCCTCACAGAAAGCGCGCAGCGAGTCGCCCGTAACCTCAAGTGCCTTGCTTGAACAGAAGCCCATCTTCAGCAATGCGAACGACGCGCAGCCATTGGTAAGTATCAGTATATTATTCTTTAGAAGCACCTCTGCCGCCTCTATGATATGCTTCTCGTATATCAGTCGCGGATTGTTACAGCCCACGAGGTTCACTATACCCTTGATTCTGCCGTCGCGCAGCGCATCGGCAATATCGCGCAGTCCGCGCTCGAAATGCTTGGCTGCCCACTCCACGGAGAAGCCCATCTCTGCCTCCACCTCATACTGTGGTATCTTCACCGGCACATCGCGCCTGTCCTTGAATGCCTCAATGGCTCGCAGCACTATCTTCTCTGCCAGTTTCTTAATATCGCCGATGTTGGAGTGCTCATGGTCAAAGCCGTAATGCTCCGCTCCCGGCAAACGAGCAGAGTCGCTTGTGGTGACTACCACAGTGCGGAAACACTTTGCCACATCCATAATGGTTGGGAACACATCCTGCACATCAGCCACCCACAGGTCGAGCGCACCAGTGCCGAGCACCAGTTCTGAGCCTACGGCATTGCTGAGCGGTATCACACCGCCGTAACGGTACATGGCACTGAGACCTGAGCAGCAGATGCCATAGAACTGTATTCCCTCCGCACCAGCCTCGCGTGCCTTTGCCTGATACTCGTCGCTCTGTCCGAGCCTTACTATCTCACGCACCAACAACGGTGAGTGTCCGTGTACTGCTATGTTTACCCACCCTTTCTTCAGTGCTCCGAGGTTTACCTTTGACGTGGAGCGGTGAGGCAATCCATAGAGACAGTCCATGGCTATGCCGCTGCCAAGGCATGATGTCCAGGCAAAGCTTACGCCAGTACGGAGAAACTGCTGCATCACGTTGCGCCAGTCACCGTCTGTACCAGTGGTGGTACGGTGAAGACTCTCAAACACTTCATGGTATGGCGACACTGGTATGATGCCTGCCTTCTCCCATGCGGCAATGCGCTCTTTAGGGGCATGGCTATATATGGTTTTATGCTTGTCGGGAACGGTGCGGCTCAAGTCCTCAAGGAGTATGTCGGCTATCTCGCCAGCCAACTGCCTCACATCCTTACCCTCGGTGTCCAGTCCGTAAGTCTTTGCCTCGGCAAGTATTTTCTGCGTACCCTCTATGTCTATCGGTGCCTTGCCCTCTGCGGCATATTTCAATGCGAGCATACTCGCCCTGCCTCTCGCTCCATGACTTGCCGTGCCTGCGGCAAGGTGGCGCAGCAGGTTGCGCGCAGCTATAAGGTTGGCGTCAGCACCGCACACTCCCCTCGGGGCTTTCTTCGTTATGCGACACGGCCCCATGAAGCAGTTCTTACAACAGGTGCCGGCTATGCCGAAGTTACACTGCGGCTGCTGACTGTCAAAACGGTCAAACACAGTCTCTATGCCCATCTCCTGCATGTGGAGCAACATCTCCCTGACGGCAGGATCGGGTGTCTGCTCTATCTGCTGCTGCTTGTTGGGGAATGTCTTGCGGTATTCCGTCACCGCTGACATATAGTCCTTAGTATCTCCGTGTACGTGTGGATGATTGTGATCATGGTGGTGATGCGCATGGCGAGCCTGATGCGCCAATATCTCTTCGTCGGTTTTCTTACCAGAGAACACCTCCTCAAACTGTTCGTTCATGTCATGGTGATGGTGGTGTTCATGATTACTCGTGTCTGTCATAATGTTTTTCCTTTCTCAAAAAAGTAATTTCTGTATTTTTATTTTCTCTCTCATTCATGATATCATAAACAAGTGAAAGTTGAAGGCTGCAGCATTGTTATTACCAAACCTCCAGCCATCAACTTTCACCTTATGTCAAATGTCTTAAATCTGAGCCAGTGCCTGCTCTATATCGGCAAGGATATCGTTTATGTTCTCCACACCTATTGACAGGCGCACCGTAGATGGTGTGATGTGCTGTGCAGCGAGTTCCTCTGGCGACAGCTGTGAGTGTGTCGTGGTGTAAGGATGAATAACAAGCGACTTAACGTCTGCCACGTTGGCAAGAAGCGAGAATATCTTGAGCGAATCAATAAACTTCCATGCATCCTCCTGCGTGCCGTTTATCTCGAATGTGAAGATTGAGCCTGCACCATTTGGGAAATATTTCTTGTATAGTGCATTGTCTTTATGGCTTGACAATGCTGGGTGTGACACGCTCTTTACCTTCGGATGCTGCGCAAGATATTCAACTACCTTCAGTGCATTCTCCACGTGACGCTCTATACGCAGTGGCAGAGTCTCAACGCCCTGCAGGAGTATCCATGCGTTGAATGGTGAAATGGTAGCACCTGTGTCACGCAGTATGACCGCACGAATGCGAGTAACGAACGCCGCCTTACCTGCCACGTCGGCGAACACCGCACCGTGGTATGACGGATCTGGCTTGGCTATGGTAGGATATTTGTCTGCATTTGCCTTCCAATCGAAGTTGCCAGAGTCAACTATCACACCGCCGAGGCTTGATCCGTGACCACCAATGAACTTAGTGGCAGAATGTACCACGATGTCTGCTCCATGCTCTATCGGACGGATAAGGATAGGAGCGAAGGTGTTGTCAACTATGAATACTATATTGTGCTTGTGTGCTACCTCCGCAATAGCGTCGAGATTCGTCACGTCCGAATTCGGATTGCCGAATGTCTCTGCGTAAATCACTTTGGTATTAGGCTGTATGGCAGCCTCAAGAGCCTTGAGATCGTTTACGTTTACTATAGTGTTGCTTATTCCCTGGTTTGCCAATGTGTGGGTAATGAGGTTGTAGCTGCCGCCATAAAGGTTATCGGCTGCTACGATATGGTCGCCTGCCAGCACTATGTTCTGCAATGCATATGTTATGGCTGCTGCGCCACTGGCAACTGCAAGACCTGCCACACCGCCTTCAAGTGCTGCCACACGATCCTCAAACACGCCCTGCGTGGAGTTTGTCAGACGACCGTAAATGTTTCCTGCATCGCGAAGACCAAAACGATCTGCAGCATGCTGAGAGTTATGAAACACGTACGAAGTGGTCTGATATATAGGCACTGCGCGTGAGTCTGTTGTTGGGTCTGCTACTTCCTGTCCTACGTGAAGGGCAAGTGTCTCTACGTGAAATTTCTTGTTTTCTGTACTCATAGTTGTTGATTCCTTTCTTTTTTCGTTTGTATTTGTGTTATTGTTATTATTTTCGTTTACGTTGATTGTGTTCTCTTTTTTACTTCCGAACAATTTTGATAAGATTCCCATTGCTTTATTCTCCTTTCCTTTTAAATTTAAATTATACTGTTTCTAATTTCTGAGTGCTTCTTCGCACGATAGAAATAAGGTCTGTCGGCCATAGGGCGGCGACTGTTTCTAATTTCTGAGTGCTTCTTCGCACGATAGAAATAAGGTCTGTCGGCCATAGGGCGGCGACTGTTTCTAATTTCTGAGTGCAAAGTTAATATGATTTAGTGGTTGATTCCAAGAATATTTACAAAATATAGAAAAGTATTCTATTTTTATTTCCGTGACAGAATGCTTTTCTATCATTACAATCAAAATACAGTCTAAAAAGATTGTTTTCTTATTGTTTCTTACGCATAACGTCACAAATTAAGCATTACATCTGTATAATTATAAAAAATTCAAGTCAAAAACTTGCACATCAGAGAAATTTTATGTAACTTTGCATACTTCATCGGCTTACATTCCGAAAAACAACTACTATGGCAACAAAGAACATCATAGAACGACTTGACGACACTGACATTGCAATATTGCGATGCCTGCAGCAAAATGCGCGTCTTACAATAAAAGAGATTGCCACAGAGGTTAATCTTAGCTCTACGCCAGTGTTTGAGCGTATAAAGAGAATGGAAAGGGAGGGATATATCAAAAGATATGTCACCGTACTCAATGCGGAAAAACTGCACAAAGGATTCATCGTGTATTGCAGTGTGAAGCTGTCGCACATAAACAAGAAAATGGCAGAGGAATTCTGTGAGACCATCAGGCATATACCAGAGGTAACGGAGTGCTACAACATATCGGGAAGATATGACTACCTGCTGAAAGTCCACTCACCAGACATGAAGTATTACCAGGAGTTCGTGCTCAACGTATTAGGACAACTACCCATGCTCGGCTCGTTGGAATCAACATTCGTAATGGAAGAAGTGAAAAACGATTTCGGTGTGGCTATCTAAACGCCGGAATATCTACATCAATGGTAAAATAAACACACAAAATATAAATGAAACAACATATACTTAACGTAGTGCTGTGCGGTACTGGTACCGTGGGAGGCACGTTGTTGGAGCAGATGGCCCAGCAAAAGCGTATGCTCTTTGAAGAGCGCGGACTTGACCTGCGCGTGGTTGGCGTGGTTGACATCTTCAATATTCTTATCAACCCCGAGGGCATTTGCCTCGACAACTTCAACATGAACGACTTCCGCGAGAAGTTCAAGCAGGCACCTAAGTCAAGCGTGGAACTGATACACGACGAGGTATTGCGTCTGTCGCTGCCTGATATGGTATTCGTTGACTGTACGGCAAGCTACGAGATAGCTGACCTCTACGAGGATTTCCTCAACAAAGGCATATCTATCGTATGCGCTAATAAGGTCGCTGCATCTGGTGACCTGCAGAGATATCTCAGACTTAAGAAGGCTGCACTCGAGAACGATGCGAAGTATAACTTTGAGACTAACGTAGGTGCAGGTCTGCCTATCATGCACACCATAGACGACCTCGTAAAGTCTGGCGACAAGATTGTCAAGATAGAGGCTGTGCTGTCTGGCACGCTGAACTTCATATTCAACACCATCAGCGAAGACACTCCATTCTCTGAAGCCGTAAGACTCGCCAAGGAGAACAGGTTCTCTGAGCCTGACCCACGAATAGACCTTGCCGGCATCGACGTGATCCGCAAGCTTGTGATATTGGCTCGCGAGTCTGGCTACATGCTCAGTCAGGAAGATGTAGAGAAGAACCTGTTCGTTCCACAGGAGTATTTCGATGGATCGTTGGATGACTTCTGGAAGAACCTGCCAAAGCTCGATGCACAGTTTGAGGCCATGCGTAAGGATGTGGCTGCCGCAAACGAGCATCTACGTTTCGTAGCAACGTTGGAAAACGGCAAGGCGAGTGTCGCTCTGCGCCGATTTGCACAGGGACACCCATTCTACAATCTCGAAGGTTCAAACAGTATCGTGATGCTCCACACCGAGCGCTACAATCCCCACCCTATGATCATACAGGGCTATGGAGCAGGAGCAGGAGTTACGGCTGCAGGCGTATTCGCCGACATTCTTGACATCTTCAACGTATAAGCTGCAGCTACCTATGAGAATCAACATCATTGCCGCCGTGGCAAGAAACCGCGCCATTGGCTTTCAGAACAAACTGCTGTATTGGTTGCCTAACGACCTGAAGCGTTTCAAGCAACTGACCACGGGACACACCATCATCATGGGCAGAAAGACTTTCGACTCTCTGCCCAAGGGTGCCTTGCCAAATCGCAGGAATGTGGTACTGTCGCGCAGTACCGCCACAATACCAGGATGCGACGTATATACTTCGCTCAGCGAAGCTCTGAGCCACTGCTCCGCCGATGAGGATATATATATAATAGGTGGTGCATCGGTATATAAAGAGGCTCTGCCATTGGCAGACCGCCTATGTCTTACCGAAATCGACGACACTCCAAAGGAGGCTGACGCTTTCTTTCCTGAATATGACGGTTGGAAGGTAGAAACAAGAGAAGACCACGACACCGACGAGAAGCATGAATACAAATACTCTTTCGTGGACTACATAAAAGGCTGAATTGACGAAAGGCTGAAAGACCGAAGGTGGGTTCTAAAAATTCCCACA
>DGHL01000114.1:8125-28614 GCA_002392645.1 Prevotellaceae bacterium UBA3849 | reverse complement strand
CCTTGAAACAAATTCAAAAATCTGACAGTGGGTATTTTTAGAACCCACCTACTTTATGTTTGGCTATACCTTTATTTTGTTTTCAGTGAGTCAATGATGCTGTCCAGCTGTGCCGCCAACTGCGTATAGTCGCTATGCTTCAGCGGACAAGCGCTGAGGCTGCTTCCCATACCTTGCGGTATTATGGCAAAAGCCCTCTCTTCCATTTCTTTTCCTGCAGATGTCAGACTTACTATCTGCTTTCGCTTGTCAGTCTCATCGCGTCGACGCTCCACCAATCCCTGCTTCTCCATGCGTTGCAGCAGTGGAGTTACGGTGTTTGTTTCAAGCATCAGGCGATGCGCGATGTCGTTGACAGGCTGAAAATCATTTTCCCACAGTACCATCAATACGAGATACTGTGGGTATGTTATGCCAAGCTCATTGAGCAGCGGTGTGTAAAGCTGCGTTATGAGCCTTGAGGCAGTGTATAGTCTGAAACAAATCTGGTTGTCAAGTCGTAATTCTTCGTGCATGGTAGATATGAAGTGTTACTGTGCCAGGAGGAAAGTCTATTCCGCCAGCATCTTCTCTATTTCCTTCTCCAGTTTCTCTGGCTTGGTGATAGGAGCGTAGCGTTTTACGGTTTCACCGTCTTTGGATATAAGGAACTTGGTGAAATTCCACTTGATAGCAGAGCCGAACCATCCGCCGGTTTTCTTCTTCAGATATTTGAAGATAGGGTGTGCGTCATTGCCGTTTACGTCAATCTTCTTCATAATCTGGAAAGATACACCGTAGTTGAGTTGGCAGAATCCCTCTATCTCGCTGTCAGTGCCTGGGTCTTGCGAGGCAAACTGGTTGCATGGAAACCCTATTACCACCAGTCCTTTGTCCTTGTACTTCTTGTTCAGTTCCTCCAATCCTGCAAACTGCGGCGTGAATCCGCACTTGCTCGCAGTGTTGACAACTAACATCACCTTTCCTTTGAACTCAGAGAAATCAATCTCCTTACCTTTGCTCGTGAGAGCCTTGAAATCATAAATCTTTTCCATATCGGTCATTGTTTTATATCGTTTACGATGCAAAGTTACGAATAATATTTTATATCGCAAGCGATTTAAACGAATAATTAAGATTGTTTAACCTTATGTCGTGTACGACCTGTTGGTGTAAGAATATGATATTATCAGGAAAGGATATCGGTCGTGCCGTGCTGTGTGTCAGCCCTTTATGGAACTGAGGAAAGCTTTGGCAGAGCCGAACTTCAGGTTAAGGTCAAGTCGTATTGGAATGTGGCGTTTATCGTCGGTGACATAGAACCGTACTATTTCCTTATACTTCTTGTCTTCAAGTTCGTTGTATGTTATTATCAGGCATTGATATTTCTTGCCATTGTCAGCCTTGACGGTCTTCTTGCCCTTATATACCAGGCGTGCCTTTGTGAGTTCGGAGCCACCTGCTATGTATATATTCTCGGTATGACCCACCTTCCAACCGGCAGTGTTGAAGTTTCGTATGCGCTGAAAGCTGTTCAGCATGTCAGACACGCAATGTGTATAGGTATATTCCTTCTTGTCGCGTGTACCATCGGAATGCAGGTGCTTCAGAGTCGTCTTGCACTTTCCGTTCGGGTATGTGTACCATACCTCATCCACGTAGTAGCGTTTGCCTTCACGAGCCCCCTTGCGGTAATATATAGGAGCCATGTCGGTAGAGAAGTAAGCCATGATGGTGTCGCGCATCATGAAATATCTGTCCACTCTTTTCGACGATCTCGTAACGAGGCTCGACTGGTATGCATTCTTGCCATAGTAAACAATCGGCTTGGTTACCATTGATGCCGTGCCAGCCTTAATCCATACGAACTGCCAGTTGAAGTACAGATTGTAATCTATGCCTTCGTATCCGTTGAAGGCCTGATTCTTGTATGTGCACTGCGCCTCTGCCGTAGCAGGGGAGAAGATGCCTAAGAGCATTGCGACAACTACGGTCGCAATGCCCTTTTTGTTTCTGATGATGCTTCTCATAATATTCTCTCCTTTAGGGTGGGGCATGTTAATCTCCCCACATTATATATTAATTTTAATTATATGTGCTTGGTGGCTGTATGCCTTTCTCCTTTGCGCGCTCCGCGTTACGGTTCTTGATAGTCTTCTTCTTATCACCCTTTTGCTTCGTTATCTCAGAAGGCTTCTGCTGATACAGCGGTTTAGCGGTGAGGTTCCATGACTTTGTGACATCCCATTTAGCCTTGCACTCTATCAGTTCAGGGTTGTAATACACCTCTTCCGGCTGACGGTCGGTAAAGTAGTCGCCAGTGTCCCATTTGCCGTTGCCGTTACGGTCTATTATGGCGCGCAGATAGTATTTGCCCGGCTCCACATAGTACAGTTCGGCAGTGCCATCTACAACCTTGGCAGTGCGTGTCGTGGTACCGTTGTCGTTAAGCATCTGTACCAATATGGCAGCAGAGTCAGCGACCTCCACTCCCGATATGTTGACAAACAGCGAAGAATAGTCCTCCAGGTTTCTTACCTTCAGTCCTGTCTTGTATGGATCAGACGTGTGTCCGTAGATGTCCTCGAAAGCCAGTGTGTCTATTTCGAAAGAATAGTTGGCGCCAGGTATCCAGTCCGTTATCAGTTCCCAGTTGCGCATAGTAGGCAGATTGTCGCTCTGCCTGAATACAAACGGAGCCCGGAACCACAGCGAGTCTTGCTCTACATACAGATGTATGGCTGCGGTGTCAATCCGTTGCATAGGGTAGGGGAATGATATCCTCACTGTTCCGTCAGGCGACATAGCCTGTGCCACTTCGTATTTCGGCGTAAGCCTTACGGGAGGCATTATGGTGTCCACCTCCGGAACAGCCATACGCTCCTCCTCTGTCTGCATGCGAGCCAGTTGTTTCTCGCGCGCCTTCAGTTTCTTCTCAATGTCCTTGCGCCATTCCTCGCGCTGCTCGTTCAGCATCTTCATGCGCTTTGCAAAAGAAGTCTTCGGCAAGACCTCAAGCGTATCGGTGGTGATGTGCAGGCAACCGAGCGTGTCAGTCTGCAGGGTAGTCATTTCGATGCTCAGCGTATCTTGGTTAATGAGCAGTGTGTCACGCAACCAATACGTCACGGTATCGCCCTTTTCCGAGTATTCAGCTATGCTCCATGCTTCAGAACCGCCGTTGGCATCTATGCCCTCCGGTGCATTGAGTAGTCGCAGCGATGGCAGAATGCCGATGTTTTCAGAGTCCTTGAACTTCTCCAGGCTGTCGGTACTGATAGGTGCGGTGAAGAAGAATGTGATGTGGTCTTCCTCCTTGCGGTCAGCCTTTAGGAAATAGCGCTCCGTAGGTATATGTAAGAATGAGCGCAGCACTATATCGTCGGGCATGAAGTGAGTATATGGTGTGCGTTTGATATCCTTGATGTGCAGTTCGTCCAACCAGATGGTGTCCTGCCTGTGGTCAAGGAAGTTCGACGGTGTAATCTCACGATGAGAGAAAGCCATCACCTCGCCTCGCTGTGAGAAGTTAAAGTCGCCGTCCATGTCCATTACAGCCCCGGCAACGTATGTGCCCGGTGCTATGCCGCGTATTACGAAGTGCCCCCTTGAGTCAGTGCGCGATACACGTATGAAGGTCTTTGCGCTGTCAGTCTTTACCGTGTCGAAGAGTCCCACCATGATACCCTTCACAGGCTCCAGGTCCTCGGCATTAAGCACGTAGCCAGAGCATTCAAGCGTATCGATACGGTTGCCGGTAGAGAAGCAATAGGTGTAGTTGCCCATAGGGTTACTCTCGTTGTTGTCCACTATGGCGTCAGAGAAGTCTATGGTGTATGTGGTGTTAGGCTTCAGTGAATCCTTCAGCTGCACCACTATGCGTTTGCCCTGTGTCTTAATGTCGGGCTGTTCCATTTGCGGAGGCGATATCACCACGTTCTCGCTTACGTTCTCCACATTTATATATTCGTTGAAATATATCGACACCTTCTTTGACGTTACGTTCGTCTCATGGTCGGCAGGTGTGGCATACACCACCCTCGGTGGCGTTTCGTCATACCATCCGCCGTCAGGTGAACCCATGCGGGCGCATGAAGTTATCATTGCTGTGCTCAGCAATGATAAAGTGAAAAATGAAGAGTGAAGAGTGAAGAGTGAAGAATTTAAGTTACGCGCCATCCGTGTGCATAACTTATTTATAAACTTTTCTATTGTATTGTATGAAAAAGTAGTAATCATTCTGCGTGTTTAATTCTATGAAAACGTAACTTAAATTTTTCACTCTTCATTCTTCACTCTTCACTTCTTTCGCTGCAAGCGAAAGGATTTCCTCTATATGCTGACGAGAGTTTGACAGTCGTGGCACCTTATGCTGACCGCCCAGCTTGCCCTTCTGCTTCAGCCAGTCGTGAAATAGTCCCTGGCGAGCCACCACGAGGTCGAGCCTTTCCATGTTGATATCCTTGAATCGCTTGGCCTCATAGTCGCTGTTAAGCTGCTGCAGGCGCTCGTCAAGTATCCTTGCAAACTCATTGACGTCGGCAGGCTCCTTGGCAAACTCTATCACCCACTGATGGTGAGGCACCACACCTTCGCTCCTGTGCACTGGCGCAGCGGTGTATTCGCGCACTTCCGCACCGGTCTTCTCGCAGGCATAGTGCAGTCCCTGCTCGGCATTATCAACGATGAGTTCCTCACCGAATGCATTGATAAAGCTCTTCGTCCTGCCGGTGATGATGAACTTATACGGCTTCTTGCTCGTAAAGCGCACCGTGTCGCCTATCATATAACGCCATAATCCGCACGACGTACTGATAATCATGGCATAGTTCTTACCCAGTTCCACATCCTCAAGCGGCACCACCTTCGACGCATCGGTTATCTGTCCGGCATCGTCTATGGCATCCATCGGAGCAAACTCATAGAACACGTCATAGTCGAGCATCAGCATCATCGAAGGATCCAGCGGGTCATTCTGTATGCCGAAGAATCCCTCCGAGGCGTTATATGTCTCCATATAGTTCATGTCGCTCTTCGTTATGAGCTGTTCATACTGCTTGCGGTATGGCGTGAAGGCTATGCCTCCGTGGAAGAACACCTCAAGGTTCGGCCACACCTCCTGCAGATATTTCTTTCCGCTCAGTTCCATCACGCGTGTGAGCACCGACATCATCCACGACGGCACGCCGCTTATGTTTGTCACATTCTTCGTAAGGCACTGGCGCGCTATCTGCTCGCGCTTCACCTCAAAGTCGCTTATGAGCGCCGTCTTCTTGTCTGGCACTCGCACAAGGTTCACCACAGGGTTGATGTTCTCTATCAGAATGGCAGAGAGGTCACCCACCAGCGAGCCTGCCACGTTGTAGTTAGGTGAGTGTGAGCCACCCAGTATCAGTGCCCTGCCGTCAAACAGTCTGCTCTTAGGATTATTCTGCAGGTAATAAGCCACCACGTCGGTACCACCGGCATAGTGTATGCGCTTGAGTCCCTCGGCAGATACCGGAATGAACTTCGACTTATCATTTGTAGTGCCCGACGACTTAGCATACCATCTTACCTTACCCGGCCACAACACGTCTTTCTCGCCGTGGCGCATAAGGTCAATGTCACCCTTCAGCTCCTCATAGGTATTTACGGGGATATTCCTTCTGAAATCCTCATAGCTCTTTATAGAGGCGAAAGAGTGTCCGCTGCCATACTTTGTATCTGTGGCACGGCCAATGAGTCGAGTCATCACCTTATGTTGCAGCGCCTCAGGCTCTGTGAAATGCTTCTCCAGTTCCCTCTGTCTCTTGATGAATCCCAGTCTTGCTATAGATGTTATACCCATAATTTCCTTTCTTATCCTTGTGCAACGATGTTACGTAAGCAGCGATTTCAGCAATCATCTTACGTTACTTAATAACGTGCAAAATTAAGAAAATAAAATGTACTTCACAAATTTGCGAAGTACATTTCAGTTTTTTTAATATATATAGTTGCGGTTTTTAGGACTATTCTTTGTACCTTTGCGGACGCAATGTAATCAGGATATAAAGAATTATGAAACAACTTTTTAAGAAGATAAAGCTGTGGCTGCAGTCACTCTCTTTCCGTACCGGTGTCATAGTGCTGCTGTGCTGCATACCATTTTACATTCTGTCGTTCGCCCAGATGCTGCTGCCTATCAGTGCTGCAGCTAAGGGTGTGCTGTGGACTGTGCTCTTCGGACTTGCTAAGACCTGCCAGTATGGTGGCATCACCATCCTTGGCGTAGATGGCTATAACCGCGTGAAGGAATATCTGAGAGGTAGGAAAATGTAATTCGTTTTTCATTACCTACCGAAAACATTCCTGTTCACTCCCGGTCTTGACATTGGTTTTTGCAGCGTTTGGTAGCTTTTAAGTTGAAAACGGATTGGCAGCTGATATTTTGCGGATATAGGCTTGCCTTTGTTCATGCCGGGCTCCCATCGTGGCATTTCCTTTACTACACGCATAGCTTCTTCATTAAGTGACGGGTGAAGAGGCTTTTCTATTTCCGGACATGATATAGAACCGTCTTTTTCTACGATAAAACAAATGGTTACGCTACCTTGTATGCCAGCTTTCTGAGCATCTTCAGGGTATCGGAGGTTTTCGGACAGATACTTTTTCAAAGCATCGCTACCTCCCGGGAATGATGGCTGTTTATGAGTCTTTAAGGCATCTTCCTTGTCTTTTGACGTTGTTGCGTTGGTAGATATGGTGTCATGCCTTGCGCTCGTTTTTCCAAAGGTTACGGGTATTCGTGTCCTTACCCGTACGGGTTTGCCGTCAACCAATCCGGGAGTCCATCGTGGCATGGCAGATATCACACGTACGGCTTCTGCGTCAAGCAGGGGATGTACAGACTTCAAGACGGTTACATTGTCAATGTTGCCGTTTGGTTCAACAAAGAAACCAATTATAACACTTCCTGTGATGCCTGCATTCAGGGCATCTTCAGGATAGTGGGTGTTAAGTTCCAGATATCTCTTTAGCACCTCCTTGCCTCCGGGGAATGAGGGGCCTACATCAACTTTTCTTCTTTCCCTTCGTGCTTTTAAGGAGTCGCTGACTGTTTGTTCCTGTGCATATATGCACATGGTAAACATCAGCATGGTTAAAAGAATAAACTGTTTCATACTCTTTATTCTTGTCTTGTGACGTAAGCTTATTTCGACTTGGCGAAATAGATGTCAACATAGTCGGTGACTCCGTCGCATGGATTCTCCATCTGCTGCAGTCGCCAATATTTGCGTCCTTGCGTAGATGCAAATTCGAAGTGACCGTCGCGTATGCATGGCTGACCGTTGTTTATGTGATAGATCTTCGTGATGATGGTGCCGGTGAAGGTGAAACGCAGTGCGTCGATCATCTCGATGTAGCCGTCAATTATCACATAGTCACTGTTCTCCTTGCTGCGTTGTGAGCCTATGCAGTGCAGGCGGCCGTTCTCCTTCCTTACCTCCACGCTGCCGAAATAGTCCCATGAAATCCATTGCAGCGACAGCGGGTGTCTGCCCAGAATCTTACTCTCAGGAGTTGCTACGGCGCTCTTCCCCTTAGCCTGCGCCATGGCGTTGGTGCTGAAACCCAGTGTGAGCAGCAGCACGATGATTGCGGTTAGTTTCTTCATAATGCTTTTCTGTTTATTCATTTTGTTTTAATGAAAGAATGGTTCAAATTCAAACTTGTAGTGAGGCCTCTTGGCCGTTATATGTTTCTCATTAGGATGTACAAACTTTATGGACATGGTGCATCGTGTGCTTACAATCTTGCCATCCTTCTTGCTTGGCTTCCATTTTGGCATGCCGATTATTGCTTGTTTCACTTCCCTGAACAGCACTTCTGGAGCAGGCTTTAACAGTTCGACATCTTTTGTCCTGCCTTTTTCGTCAATGGTATATCTGACTTCAACAGTTCCGTTGGTCTCTGTGAGCAAGGCCTCTAAAGGATATTTTATCTCATTATACAGATACTCTTGCAGTTCCTCTTCGCCACCAGGAAACAAAGGGCGGCAGTCCTTCTTGTCGTTCAGTGTGAAGTTGATAGGAATGGCATAGCGCATTGCAACTTTATCTCCTTTTTTCTTGGCGCAATCCCATTTCGGCATACTGTTTACTATGCGCAGGGCCTCTTCATTGAATATGGTGTCAGTAGAGGTTAATATTCTTGCGTCAGATATCTTGCCGTTGGTGTTGACTATGAAATCAACGAACACACGCCCTTCTATGCTGTCGTTCTTGGCAGTCAGTGGATATTCGATGTTTTTCTCGATGAAATCATTCAGATAATTTTGTCCGCCATGAAATGAAGGATACCTGTTTTTTTCACCAGCGTTATCATTGTAATGGTCTTTTCCCTTGAATATTATAGGCTGCACATAATAAACAGCAACGGGCTGACCTTGTATTGTGCCGGGTTTCCATTTAGGCATCATGTTTACCACGCGCATAGCCTCTGTGTCAAGTTGGGGGTTGGCAGACTTTTTAATCCCTATGTAAGACAGGCTTCCGTCGGTGTTTACCACGAATTCAATATTTACCCTTTCCGATCTTTTGTTCTTTATTGCAGACTTCGAATACTTTAGGTTCTTCTCCAGGAAGGCATCAAGTGCTCTCTGACCACCGGGAAACGACGGCATCCTCTCTGCCCTCGTAACCACGCCCATCTTTTCCAGTCTTGCCATCTTGATGGAGTCAGCCTTCTTTTCATTCTCTCTTGTCTCATCTACTCCAAATCTTATGGGGTGGGAATAGACTGACCTGCTACTGCGCTCGTTTGTCTTGTGCTGAGGCATATTGGCGATTAAGCGCATGGCTTCTCTGTCAAGCAGCGGATGTATGGACTTATCGACAATGATGTTCGACACAAATCCGTCTCTGTCTATTTCGTAGCACACCGAAACTGTCCCCCTGATGCCTGCCTTTTTGGCCTCTTCAGGGTAAATAAGGTTGTTTCTTAGATATTCATTCCATGCTTCCTTGCCTTTTGGGGATTGTGCATGGATGTGAAGGCAGGATAGTAGTAGGACTGCAATGGTTAGTTTCTTTATAATACCTATTTTTTTCATTTGTTATCAGAAATAAGCTAATTTCCATGCAAAGGTACGAAAAAAATCTTATAGACAAAGAATTTTGCAAGAAAAATCTGTCGTAAGGACAGAAAAAATAGCCTCTCGCTATCACGAAACGAGAGTGCGACGCATAGCCGAAATCCGAAAAAACGGACAGTAAAAAAACAGTCGGGTTTTCTGTTTTTGCGGTAATATGATAGCTTTTAGGTCGAAAAAGGCGCCATTTTACGTTGCAATATGATAGCTTTCTCACCGTAAAACGATAGCTTTTGCAATGTAAAAGCTATCATATTACATTCAAAAAGGGAAATTAATCGCGTGAAAGTGATTTCTCTGATTTTGCAGACCTCGTATTTTGCGTTTTAAGGTAGGCAGGATTGATTTAAGGTCGGTTATGGGCAGGTGCTCCACCTGTGTCGTTTTCCTCGCTTAGAATGAGTTTTCTTGCAGACGGAAAAATAGGACAATAAAAGAGGTGGGTGTTTTTTCTCATAAAACTTTTGGCTGTTTGCGAGAAAATGCGTAATTTTGCACGGAAAAAGCTGTATAAAAACATATAATGAAAAAGACGATTGCTATTATCTGTGGTGGCGACTCATCAGAGCATGATGTGTCACTGCGTTCGGGAGCAGGCATCTACTCCTTCTTCAACAAAGAAAAGTACAACTGCTACATCGTTGACCTGAAATCAGGCGACTGGCACGTAAACCTCCCCGACGGAGCGACGGCGGAGATTGACAAGAACGACTTCTCATTCGTGGAGAACGGCGAGAAAAAGACGTTCGACTATGCTTACATAACCATACACGGTGCACCGGGCGAGAACGGTGTGCTGCAGGGATATTTCGACCTCATAGGCATGCCTTACTCAACCAGCGGTGTGCTAGTGGAGGCATTGACCTTCGACAAGTTTGCACTCAACAACTACCTGCGCTCCTTCGGCGTCAGCGTGGCAGAGAGCGTACTGGTGCGCAAGGGTGATGAGGCAAGCATCACCGACGAGAAGATAAAGGCCACCGTAGGCTATCCATGTTTCGTGAAGCCTGCAGCCGACGGTTCATCGTTCGGTGTGAGCAAGGTGAAGGAGTTCTCTGAGATGCAGAAGGCGCTCGACCTTGCCTTCGGCGAGAGCGACACCGTCATGATAGAGGCGTTCCTTGAGGGCATGGAGATATCACAGGGTGTGTATAAGACCAAGGAGAAGTCGGTAGTGCTGCCAGCCACTGAAGTGGTAAGCCAGAACGAGTTCTTCGACTTCGATGCTAAGTACAACGGTCAGGTGGAGGAGATTACTCCGGCGCGCCTGCCTCAGGAGGTGAGCGACCGCGTGGCAAAGATAACGTCAGCCATCTACGACATACTACATGCCAACGGCATCATCCGCGTGGACTATATCATCAAGAATCCACAATCTGCGGATGCAAAAATAAATATGCTTGAGATAAACACCACACCTGGCATGACACCTACGTCGTTCATACCACAGCAGGTACGAGCCGCAGGTCTCGACATGGGTGAGGTGCTCAGCGAGATAGTTGAGAACCAGTAAGACAACATAACCGAGCATTCCTTGCTTTCATAATGGAAGAGAATAAGTCAAATACATATACTTCCCCTCCCTCGGGAGGGGATAAAGGGGAGGGGTTGGATATACACTCTTTCGACGAAATACGTCCATACGAACCGGAAGAGATGCCCGTAGTATTCGAGGAACTGCTTAACGACAGACAGTTTAACCTCGTAATGAAGGGCTTTACACCGTGGTTGCCAAAAATCGTGCGCAACGGACTGCTGCGACTGCTCTTCAAAGGCGTCAAGTCAACGCAGGACTTTCAGGTGCGCTTCATGAAGCCAGTGGTGCGCCTGTCAATATGGCGATGCACCAACGGCACTACGTTCGGCTATCCAAGGGACTTCGACAAGCACGGCAGGTATATCTTCATGTCGAACCATCGCGACATAGTGCTCGACTCCGCCTACCTCGACCTCATGATACACGACCACGGCTTTGAGCGCACATGCGAGATAGGTATAGGCGACAACCTGCTCATATACCCATGGATAAAGAAACTCGTCAGGATGAACAAGGCATTCACCGTGCGCCGCGGACTGACGGCACACGAGATGATGCGCTCCTCAATGCTGATGAGCCAGTATATACACTTTGCCGTAAACGAAAAGCGCGAGAACATCTGGATAGCGCAGCGCGAGGGCAGGGCAAAGGATTCTAACGACCGCACGCAAGACTCCGTATTGAAGATGTTTGCCATGGGAGCGCCGGAAGACTGCAAGGAGAATATCATAGACGCACTGAAGCATCTGCATATAGCACCGCTGACGATATCGTATGAGCACGACCCATGCGACTACCTGAAGGCAGAAGAGTTCCAGTTCAAGCGCGACGTGCAGGGATGGAAGAAGTCGAAGCAGGATGACCTCGACAACATGAAGACCGGCATATTGGGCAAGAAGGGCAGGGTGCACTATGAACTCTCGCCATGTATAGACCCATGGCTCGACACACTTGACCGTTCGCTGCCAAAGAAGGAAGTGTTCCGTCTCGTGGCAGAGCACATAGACCGTGAGATACACTCACGCTATCGCCTCTATCCATGCAACTGGATAGCCATGGACGAGCTCGACGGCACTGACAACAGCGACAAATATACGGACAAGGATAGGAAAGAGTTTGAGAAATACCTTGCGGGCCAGTTGGCAAAGGTAAAGGTACCTAATCCCGACATACCGTTCCTGCGTGAGCGTATGCTGACGATGTATGCCAACCCGGTAAGGAACTACCTCGTGGCAGTAGGGGAGAAGAAGAGCGAGAACTAAAGCACGTGTAATGTCAGGCATATTGAAGACATATATCAGAAGGAGCGGCACATTCCTTTACTCTCTGCTGAGAGGAGACGGGAGGAAGTGGTCTGTGGCGTGCTCTGTACTCCTGTTGCTCGCATCATGTAACTATACGGATTATGAAACGGGCGACGGAGAGTTGTCGTATATGCGTGCCGACTATGCCGATATCGTTGTAGAGCAGGGCAGGGTGTTGAGCATACTGACAGACGACAATGTGAACCTTACGGTACCTGAGTCGTTTACGTATTCAGAAAAGAAAGACACCATGCTGCGCAGGTTGCTGTATTACAAGCAAGGCGGCAGCGGCGAGGCGATACAGCTGGTAGGTCAGAAGAACGTAAACGTCATCATACCGCTGATGTGGAAAGGTCAGGAAGGAGCCCCTACCGACCCGCTGACGCTGACGGCAGTGTGGATGTCGGCAAACAACCACTACCTTAACATGCAGGTGGGAATAAAGGTAGGCAGCAGCGAGACGGAGACGGTGCAGTCGATAATGCTGCGCTGCGACTCTGTAAGCACATACGGTTCAGGTGCTATGTGGCTCACGCTGTGCCATGACCAGGGCAATATGCCGCAGTACTACACCAGGGAGCTGTTGTTCAGCATACCCGCTAACGTGTTGCCCGACACCGTGAACCTAAAGGTAAACACATATTCAGGAGTAACGATACACAAGATTATAGGTGGGTTCTAATAATTCCCACTGTCATTCATGTAATTAACTAATTTAACTCGTGGGAATTTTTAGAACCCACCATAAGGCAATCTTTACGAGCCCTCGTCACTACCATGTGGCGGGGGCTTGTCTGTTGTCACCACAGGTACCACCCGAAATTTTTTTGGCGCTATTATTTGCATATATCAATATTTTTTGCGAACTTTGCATAAATAATCATTAATCATCAACTAAAAAAAACTATGAAATTCAAGAGAATACTATTGAAGCTCTCTGGCGAGAGCCTTATGGGACAGCAGGGATACGGAATCGACGTAAACCGTCTTAACGACTATGCACGACAGATTAAGGAAATAGCCGATATGGGAGTAGAGATTGGTATAGTAATAGGTGGTGGCAACATCTTCCGTGGCCTGTCTGGTGCGGGCAAGGGCTTCGACCGTGTCAAGGGCGACCAGATGGGCATGTGTGCCACTGTCATCAATTCGCTTGCATTATCTTCGGCTCTTGACGCCGCCGGTCAGAAGAACCGCGTGCTCACTGCTATTCGCATGGAGCCTATCGGCGAGTTCTACACTAAGTGGAAGGCTATCGATGCAATGAAGAACGGCGAGGTGGTCATAATGTCTGCAGGAACCGGCAACCCTTACTTCACCACCGACACTGGTTCGTCACTGCGTGGCATCGAGATTGAGGCAGACGTAATGCTGAAGGGCACACGCGTGGACGGCATCTACACCGCCGACCCTGAGAAAGACCCTACCGCAACGAAGTTCCACGACATCACCTACCAGGACGTAATAGCAAAGGGACTGAAGGTAATGGACATTACCGCTACAGCCATGTGCATGCAGAACAATCTACCTATCTACGTGTTCAACATGGATGTCGTAGGTAACCTGAAGAAGGTCATGGAGGGAGAAGAGATCGGAACCCTGGTGCATAATTAATCTGTCTGAGGACAAGAGATAGCACAGTTGGTATTTTTAGAAACCATCTTAAACCCAAAAACGAGTGTGTATATGATGAAGAACGCTGAAATACGTTGCCGTAACAACGGAGAAACCATAAAGTGTGAGATTGGCAGCACGCTTAACGACATTTTTTTCCAACTCAACCTCTCCATGCCTTTGCCACCAGTGGCGGCTAAGGTAAACAATGAGATGATGAGCATGAACTATCGTATATTTACCAACAAGACCGTGGAGTTTATTGACATCACCAACCCACTGGGACTGAAGATATATACACGTACGCTGTTCTTCATACTCTGCAAGGCTGTCCACGACCTCTTCCCTAACGGCAAGGTGAGGATAGAGTTCCCCGTAAGCAACGGCTACTACTGCCTGCTGAAGATAGGACGCGACGTCACACCTGACGATGTGCACGCGCTGCGCCAGCAGATGGATGCCATCATTGCCTCTGCCACACCGATACGTCGCCATCACCGCCCTTCCGAGGAGGTCATCGAACTGTTCAGGAAAGAGGGCGACGAGACTAAGGTGGAACTGCTTGAGACACAAGGACGTCTCTATACCACCTATTGCTCCATAGGCGATTACAACGACTCGTTCTACGGTCCTACGTTGTGCAATACTCAGGAGATTACCAACTACGGACTGGAGATGTACTACGACGGTCTGCTGCTGCGCATACCCCAGCGTAACGACCCTACCAAGCTCGGCCAGTTCATACGCCAGGACAAGATGTTCGACCTCTTCGAGGAATACCACCAATGGCAGGACACTATGCGCATCAGCACCGTAGGCAGACTGAACAAAGCCATCATGGCTGGTCACAGCAACAAGATGATTATGGTGTTTGAGGCTCTGCAGGAGAAGAAGATATCGCGCATTGCCGACGACATAGCCAGTCGCCACGGTGTGAAGATTGTTCTCATAGCCGGACCGTCAAGCAGTGGCAAGACCACTACGTGCAAGCGCCTGTCCATACAGCTCGTCACCAACGGCATACGTCCTATCGGCATATCACTCGACGACTATTTCCTTGACCGTGAGAAGACACCACTTGATGAGAAGGGCGAATATGATTACGAGTCGCTGTATGCACTGAACCTCGAGCTCTTCAACCAACAGCTCAACGCACTTATTAACGGTGAGGAGGTGGAACTGCCGAGGTATAATTTCTTGACCGGCAAGAGCGAGATGAGTGGCAAGAAACTGCAGCTGCACGACAACGATGTTCTCGTCATTGAGGGCATACACGCACTCAATCCCGAACTGACCTCGCAGATACCGGCAAACCAGATATATCGTGTGTATGCCTCTGCGCTCACCACCATCACCATGGATGACCACAACTACATACCTACCACTGACAACAGACTGCTGCGCCGTATCATTCGCGACTACAAATACCGCAACAACACTGCACAGCAGACCCTCAAGCGGTGGGCATCCGTAAGGGCAGGCGAAGATAAGTGGATATTCCCCTTCCAGGAAAAGGCAGACGTAATGTTCAACACTGCCATGCTCTTTGAGCTTGCAGTCATCAAGACCCAGGCCGTACCATTGCTGGAGCAGGTGCCTGAAAATTGCGACGAATATACCGAGGCGCACCGACTGCTACACTTCCTACGCTACATTAAGCCTATTCCGGAAAACCAGATACCGCCGGCAAGCTTGCTACGCGAGTTCCTCGGTGGCAGCACGTTCGAATATTAATACATTCAGAAACTTGAAATATATGATCAGATATATCTTTACTGTACTCGTGGCATTGGTTGCCATACATTCCGCAGCCTATGACTTCAAGTATGCCGGCGTTTGCTTCAATGTGACATCGGCTACAGACTCCACCTGCGAAGTCACCTTCGAAGGCAAGGACTGCTTCTCCTCTCCATACAGCAAAGACACCATAAGCATTCCTGAATATGCCATAAACGACGGCGGAGCATATAAGGTAACCCGCATCGGCGAGTTCGCCTTCAACGATGCCAGCATCAGGCACATCGACATTCCAAGGACCGTAAAGACCATTGGCGACAATGCCTTCCGCTCATGCCTCAGCATGACAGAGATAGACATTACCTATGGCGTTGATTCCATTGGTGCCAACGCTTTCTATGGCTGCGGCAACACCACTGCCATCACCATTCCGCAGAGCGTCATCTACATTGGCAGCTCTGCCTTTCAGGGCTGCATGGCTTTGAAGTCCATCGTACTGCCTTTCAGGATTACCACCGTAGAGGACGGACTGTTTGGCGATTGTGCCAGCCTCACCTCCGTTACGTTGCAGAATAACATCACCAGCATTGGCAACGGTGCCTTTGCCGGATGCATAAAACTGGAACACATAAAGCTACCCCTCGGTGTCAGCTTCATTGGCGACAATGCATTCTATTTCTGCGAGTCACTGAAGAGCATCGCCATCCCCCACGGCATCAAGACCATCAACAGCGAGACGTTCTACAGCTGCAAGGCACTGTCAAGCGTCAGCATACCAAGCACCGTGGAGGAAATCGGCGAGAAGGCATTCGGCTACTGCCAGAGCCTCACTACCATCAAGCTGCCTATGAACCTCAACATCATAGGCAACTATGCCTTTGCATACTGCGATAATCTATGCAACGTAAGCATTCCTAAGGGAACGAAGATAATCGGCGACGGTGCCTTCGGCAACTGCACTTCACTTACCACCGCCATACATCCCGACGATGTGGAGGAGATTGGCGACTATGCCTACAATGGCTGCACAAGCCTGCACACCACACGCATACCTAACAGTGTGACAGAGATCGGCGTGTCTGCCTTCGACAAGTGTCCGAAGCTCAAGGACGTCATCTGCCTGATAGAGAAGCCTAAGGCCATCAATCGCCACACCTTCTCAAACTATGCAAATGCCAACCTCCACGTGCCCTACGACTGCAAGAAGAAATACTTGTTGGGCAAATACTGGAAAGACTTTGCAAAAATCACCGAGGATGCGAAATAACGTACTCGACTTCACCACTTGAAACCAACAAGCGGTATTGTCCTTTAACTCTTTAATAAATTATGATAATTCGTTTCCTTCTTCCCATCAATGATTGCAATTACACCGTTACGGAAATTTAGAACAACATTTAAAATGTAAAGTTTTCTTAATTTGCTGTAAAAGCTATCATATTACATCGTAAAAGCTATCATATTACATCGTGAAAGCATAGCTTTTATAGTCCAAAAGCTATGCTTTCACAACATAAAAAGGCGTGTTTTACCCTAAAAACAACGGTTAAACATGCCTTTTTTACGTTTTCTGAGAATTTCAAAAAACGCCCCACCCTGTAAAAATCGTTTTAAGGCCGTTTCCAGCGACACAACCCCTTTTATAGGGTTACATTCCACCACGCCCTTTTTTCGCGCTCACAAATGAGTTTTCTTAACAACAGAAATTTCGAACAATTTTACTCCATGCGGTCGCGATAATCCTTTCCCCCTCCGCTATGCTTCTCTCCGTTTCGCGGGGGATGGCACCCCCGTAATGGGAGGGAGAAAATTACGGTTATGGAATACAACGAAATGAGCAACCTAAAAGCGTAAGGTTTATTTGCCCTGACGGGCAGAAGTCCTTAAGAATCTTTTTTATAATCTCAGGCTCTTTGAGCCAGAAATATTTCCGAGCCGACTGGCTCCAAAGATTGTCCTAATGATTTTCCATGATTTCTGCTCCAAAGGAGCATAATAAAAGTATAAAAGCCAGCTACATCATCAAACGGTGCAGCTGGCTTTTTTCTTCTATGTGAATACTATTTCCTTTGTTATTGCGTTTAGTATATAGTTGGCACTCCATACAGCGCAGAGGACTGTGCCACTCATAATTCTGACCAGCATACCCACAAATACAACGGTAAGAAGTTTGACACCACTCATGGCCTGAACACATACGACTACGGCGCAAGGCAATATAACTCCCTTGTCAACAGATGGCAATGCTTTTTGGGCAACATTTATAGGATTACCATTTTAAAATTCGAGATTATGAATAAGAAAAAAACATTAATATATATAGCTATATTTATGTTTACTATTTGGATTATAGCAATTGTTCATGGTTTACATAGTATGTCTAACCGACAAATTCCAGATTGTGAAGTTACAAGAAGAAAGTTGTCATGTTTCAGTATCGAAGGTGACATAGTTTCTTCTAAGTATCTGTATTCGGATCATGGACATGTGGATATTTTGCTTGTAATACTCAAGCCTAGATATATTAATATCTATAAAAATGAATTGTCAAAATCAGATTCATTTTGGGGAGTATATGATAAGAAAAAAAACTTGGTATATTTTGTTATGTCTTATAGAGATTCTAAAATAGAGAAATCTGTATGGAAGAAGGTAATAATAGACTCTTATCAACAATATAATATAGAATTAACTAATAAACTCAAAGAAGATTTCTTACAACTTCCCGACACCCTCATTCAATATGAGAATGAGAATACAATAAGACTATAATATATAGTACTTCAGTGCTATACCAATCAATATGACTGTGGCATAGCACTGATAGAATACGACGACATGAACAACGCAAAGGTGTAAGGTTTATTTGCCCTTACGGGCAGGAATCCATTAAAATCTTTTTTAGAATAAATGGAGGAACAAAAAATGATATTTATTAGAATTGTTCTCATTGCATATTGTCTATATTATACTCATTTTGTGTATGCACAGAATGAGACAGATAGTCTATACATAGATAGTATCAATATTAATTATTGTATAGAATCCCCGTTGATACTTTCATATAAAAATAAAAGTAGAACACCACTATATGTCACAGTATCTTTAGAGGGAAGCAGCAATAATAAAGATTGGCATTTGATTTATGAAGATATTTTTATGGAATATCGATTTGAACATTCTCAAATAAATAATTCTATAGAAATAATCCCTATGTATCCTAATGCTATAGGTTCGCCAAATTCGCTAACTCCCATTGTTAATAATAGGACTGATATCTGGACCGTAGATAAAAGACTATTGGAGGAATATGGGAGCGAGATATATTTCCGGCTAAAATATATTGTCGGAACACATTCACATTACATGATTCCAGTTAAAGAAAATGTATTAGTAAAAGAAAGAATTTTGCATTCTCGCCCATTCAATATTTCTGAGCCGACAGGCTCCAAAGATTGTCCTAATGATTCTCCATGATTTCTGCTCCGAAGGTGCATAATTCTTGTTCCGGCCCCAGACAGACAAGTTGAAACTTTTATGAATAATGGATATGTAGATTTTAAGAAAAGAGAAGAAGGAGGAATCTAGACTTTCACTTTCCCTAATCCTACTACTGAAGAATTATCATACACCCCATGGCTGCACAGAAGTTGACACCTAATTATTTAGTCATTAAAAAGACTATAGAGATGCAGGAAACAAAAGAATTGATGTTATGGTAAAATACAATGATTCACATCATAAAACAAATGGAGGAATAAAAAAATGAAGAAAAACATATTTAGTATAATTTTATTGTATTTGTGCGTTTGTAATTTATCTTTCGCACAGGACACGAACTATGATCCTATAGATTCACTCCGTAACCTCAGGTTTCATTCTGAAGATTTCAAGTCGATTGATAGTTTGAAAATTGTCGATGATGTGAAAAATGAGTATGTCGTTGGCGAAGTTATAAATATCAGCTATACAAATCCAACAAAAACGAAATTGTATGTATGCGTCACTTTGGAGCGTAAAGGCGATGATGGCTGGGAGTGCTATTTTGGAGATGTCTTTAACAATAATGACTATCTTGTAGATCCGAATGATGAGAATATCATATATATATGGCAAAAAAGCGATTTTTCAGGGAGTATCCTAACCCCAATAAGAAAAACCAAAAAAGAAAGTTGGAAAATAACAAATTGTCTTTACAAAGATGAACCTATTGGTTTGTTCCGTCTAAAATATACGATAGGACTAATACCGCCTTGTGTCTTTGAATCACGTGATAAAAATCATGTACTTCCAACAAAGATTTGCTATTCAAAGCCTTTTTATGTAAAAAAGAATAGAAATGTTAATATTAAGATGTATAAGAACTCAAAGAATAAATTTTATTTTCACCCTTGATTGTCATTCTCTCTGATTTCTGCCGTTGACAGATGGCAATGCTTTTTTGGCAACATTTATAGGATTACCATTTTAAAATTTGAGGTTATGAATAAGAAAAAGACATTAATATATATAGCTATATTTATGTTTACTATTTGGATTATAGCAATAGTTCATGGTTTATATAGTATGTCAAATCAAAAAATTCCTGATTGTGAAATAAAAAGAAGACAATTATCCTCTTTCATAATAGTAGGGGATATTGTCTCAACAAAATACCTACATTCTAATCATGGATACAAACATTTGATAATCCTTAGACCAACAACTATCGAAATCTACAAAAGAGAGTTGTCAAAAAATGATTCGTTTTGGTGCATTTATGACAAGAAAGACAATTTGGTATATATTACATTTTCATATTGGGATGAAGAAATAGAAAAAGGGGTATGGAAAAATGTAAAAATTGATTCTTGGAAAGAGTATGATATTGAAATGACAAATGGATTCAAAGGTAATATTGTACCCTATCCAGAGATTCTTATTGACTATGAGAATGAGAATACAATAAGACTATAATAATACACAAAACTGCATAAAGCCGTTTTAGATATTCTCCTATCACATGGAGTCTGATGGAATTTCTAAAACAGCTTGTTTATATGTTGAAAATGTAACAGGACAATGACCTTTACTGAGAAATGTCATCGCATTGGCAGAGTTAAAATAAAAAAAAGCAAGCGCTTGAAAACCAAGTGCTTGCTTTTTTCGTGTGATCTCGCGGGGATTCGAACCCCGGACCCACAGCTTAGAAGGCTGTTGCTCT
>DGHL01000114.1:0-8075 GCA_002392645.1 Prevotellaceae bacterium UBA3849 | reverse complement strand
CTATCCAGCTGAGCTACGAGACCATCACCTTTGAAACAAAAAAGAGAGTATTTTTGTTTGTGACTGCAAAATTAATAAAAATATTTGAATTAAACAAATATTTTTGATAAACTTTTAATTATGGCCTCTTATTAACCCTAAAAGCTGTTTTTCTAAAGTCATAAGACTCATTTATTGTTACGGCAACTTACCGCCACTGCCGCTCTCCGGATTGTTGTCAAGGGCCTGTTGGTTGGTGTTAAGCCAGTTACCCCAGCCCGTAAGTTTGTGGAAGTCGCATTTCTCATAACCCTCATTGTAGTTGTTGAGCGGCTTCAAGTCCGGAATTACGGTCTTATAGTCTAATGTATAGAACTTTTGGCGCAGCAGACATACACTCAACGTATAGTGCTCCAGATGCTGCACGCTGTTGTTGACATCGCGATAGTGTACGAATGCGTCCTTAAAGGCATTGTCCATATCTTCTGAAATGGCCTTAAACTCTGCATCGTCGGTTTCCTTTGCCAGCAACTGGGCATAGTTTGCAATATCAAAGAATGGGTTTTCCCATTCATACTTCAACGTACCATAACTTGTTATACCATGGAAGCGATAAACCTGACTTGTGGCTCTGTCTATAGCTTCTTTCTTGGTAGGATACAGAGCTAATATGCGATCACACAATCGTTTTGACACATCGATGACAGGCTGGAACTTATCTGTGCGTATCATCTTGTAGTCACCGTTAGGAAATACTCCTTTTGAAGCGTCCTCCATATAACCATTCTGCCAATCTGGTGTACTACGCTCAAACATAAGGCCTCCTGCCTTTTCGGCATCACCGGTTTCCTTCAAACCTCGTACAAACTCCGTCAGCAGCAAGCCGTCACTGGATAGCACATGAGCCGAGGCTATGATATAGTCGGCAAAGTCCTTAGCCTGGGTCAGCGACTCCATGTTGCCCATAAAGCAATTATGGAACATCAGTGTATTAAAGTGATCAATGCCTGCCGCCTGCATGGCATCGTACATCTCATACATATCCATCCACTCGTCATCCACCCATTCATCAGTCATAACACCGCGTGTGGTGTTATTGATTATTTCATATTTGCCAGGAATATCAAGCATGGCATCAAAACCGCTGCCGTGTCCCCAGATGGCGAGCACATAATCCTCTGCAGGACATGCCAGACTACTGAATTCAAGGAACATACGCATCGTGTTCGGATTACAGATTTTCATTTTCTTGGCTTGCTCACCCATTCCGTAAGCCTGCATGCCTTCATCTTTTATCTTGTCAAGGTCAGTTTTGTCGTTCAGTTCAAACCAAACGATATCACCAGGTTGTGCATACTTGCCGGTAAAGCGCTTATCTATTTCCGGTTGATCCTTGCCATACTTATACATACATACTACGCGCACGTTGTTGTGGTCATTAAGGAATGTCTTAGCCCTCTCCCAGAAACCTGTCTCGATAGCATCATCCATATTGCCACCAGCATTACCATATACAAACACAGTGAATTTAGCCGGCTGCGGTACATCTATTATTTCTTTCGTCTTACTCCACGTATCAAACTTCGATGCCATATCGCTGTCTGTTCTCTTGAAAGTCAGATTGATGTCGAAACCGTCGCCCATGCGCAGTCCACTGCCATCAACTTTCCATTTGGCATTCATCACGTCTCTGTCCTTGGGTGTCAAGGTGAGCACCCCGTCAGCAGAAGCGGTGTAGGTAAAATCAATCTTCTCGCAACCTACAGCCTTACCCTCTATGGTATAGTAGATGCGTGTACTGCCCGTTCCGTCAGCATTGAACACGGTATTCTGCAACGTCTCACCGTAATTCCATTTAGCAGAGGTCATACCTGACACGTCAGAGTACCAATTGCCTACAATCCTGCCGTCCACACCGGGTGCCAGCGTTTCTTCGTTTTCCGTACATGATGCCATGCCAAGCACAACCAGCACCAGCAGCATCCAAAGGTTAAAGTATTTTCTCATGATGTTAATAACACATTTAGGTTTAGACATTCCCCACGTAGAGTCATGTCACATGATACTTAGAGAATACTGCAAAGTTATGAATAAAATTTCACTCCACCAAACTTTTCCCTGATTTTTTCACTCAACATCCCATCCCCCTACCCTCCCCGTTTGGGCGTCTATCCCTGCTTACAAGGAAAAATTGGGAGTCAGAAAACTTTTGAGGGTAAGCCGAGGTTTATTGTTTAATTTAGGTTAACGAATGTAAATTTTGTGCAATAATTTGCTCGTTTGAAAAAAATAAACTAACTTTGCAACGTTCTTTTAAGAACGTATCTAACAACCGCATTAACACAATATTCCAGAATATATCTGCCAAGTGATTGGCTATGCAATATGCTTACTAAGGTGAGGTAAATTAATTCCCACCAACGTCTCAATCAATCAAATCAATAAATACTAATTAATCTTACAAATCAATTTATCAAAAATGCATCTAAACAATCTAAAAGCCTTTCGTAGGCTGGGAGGTATTGCGGTTATAACTGCATGCTCTCTGCTGACGGTTACCAATGCCGATGCACAACGCAAGACTGACGCTCTTGACCGTGGGTTGGTGGCTGTAACCCAGAGTTCTGGCGTATTCCTCAGTTGGCGCGTTCAAGCCGACGAGTATTACGGCGTCAAGTACAATCTCTATCGTAACGGTTCGCTGGTGGCACAGAACCTTACCGTATCAAACTACACCGATACGGGGGGCAGTTCGTCAGACAAATACACCGTGGCTGCCGTAAAGAATGGTACGGTAGGTTCACAGTGTACGTCAGTGACGCCATGGGCACAGCAGTATTTGGAGATACCTGTGTCAAACGTACAGGCTCGCAGCGGTGTTACCGTATGGAAGCAGAGAGACCCAAGCACTGCAATGGCTAACTACACCATCAATGACATTTCGCTCGGCGACGTTGATGGCGATGGTAAGGTTGACTTCATAGTAAAACGTAAGAACCAGACGGACCAGGACGAGCTGTTCCCTACTACAAACTACCAGATGTTCTGCCAGATAGAGTGCTACGCATCTTCTATCGACTATGGCCGTCTGTGGTGGATAGACTGCGGCCCTAACATCTGCTACGGTGCTGACGAGCAGTGGGATGCAGTGGCGTTTGACTGGAACGAGGATGGTGCCTGCGAGGTACTCTATCGTGGTGGTGCAAACACCATAATACACCATGCTGACGGTACTACTGAGACTATCGGCAGCACATCTGAGAACATACGTTCTGGCATTACCCACACCGCAAACATGACATTCACCAATGCCGGCGAAGAGTGGCTTATGTATATAAACGGCAAGACGGGCTACACGTACGACGTGATATCCTACCCTCTGCCACGCGGCAATGCCTCTGACTGGGGTGACAGCTACGGCCACCGCTCAAGCAAGTATTTCATGGGTGCGCCATATCTTGACGGCGTAAATCCTTATATATTCCTCGGACGTGGTATTTATACCAAGACTGATGCCTGCACTTATCGTGTAAACAAGTCTACAAACAAATTGTATAAGGTAGGCAACACATGGCACAGCTATACTAACGCCGGATGGTATGGTCAGGGCAACCACAACTTCTCTATAGCCGACGTTGACGAGGATGGCAGCGATGAGATCATCTATGGTTCAATGGTACTTGACTTCCACACTGGCGATACCTCACTGCATGGCTGTTCTTCAACTTCACTGGGACATGGCGATGCATCACACACTGGTGACCTTGACCCATTCCGTCCTTGGCTTGAGACATTTGCCTGCAACGAGGACAACCCATGTAACAACTTCCGCAATGCAGCTACATGCCAGATATACGCTCGCACTATAGGCAGCAGTGATGACGGACGCTGCATGGCTGGCAACTTCACTAATGAATATCCTGGCGGAATAGGTGCTTCTACTGGTTCTGGCATTGTTCCTCTGAGCTATGTGCAGTCCACTCCTACATCACCTACATACATCAGCAGCATGTCAAACAACTGGAATGCGCAGACACCATACCCTATGGCACTGAACTGGCGCATATACTGGGACGGCGACCTGCTGTCAGAGACTATCAACGGTCCTGGTTCAAGCGAGGGTTATCTGTATGTTGACAAACTCGGTTCAAGAATATATGACACTGGTCATGGCAACTATGAGACTGCCTGCATCAACGGTACCAAGAAGAACCCATGTGCTACGGGTGACATCCTCGGTGACTGGCGTGAGGAAATCGTTATGCGCTCTGCCGACAACAGATACATCCGCGTTTACACTACCGTAACTCCTACTTCTTACCGTATGCCTTCTCTGTGGTATGACCACCAGTATCGTCAGGCTATGGTATGGCAGACAGAGGGTTACAACCAGCCACCTCACCCAAGTTTCTTCGTAGGTGAACTCGAGGGACTCACACAGGCTCCTCCACCACTCACATGGACTAACCGCACTGGTATTGGCAACGGCGGCACAATCAGCACCTCTTATAATAATAAGGACGTACTGGTATGGCCTGACGGCAATGGCTCTGAGTATTCTGTAGCTATCGCCAGCGGCGCTAAGCCTTCTACTGTTTACCTCAACTCTCGCACTACTATCGAGGGCGGTGACCTCGTAAACTACACTGAGACAAAGCACACCTGGGACCGCATACGCCTGACCGGCTACGGACTGTCTGGCTCTACAAACGTATGTAAGCAGGGTTCTTCAGCAGCACATCTGCCTTACGTAACACACTCACACACCGGTAACACCGATGTATGGCAGGGCGCACTGATATGCTACGGCAGCATCTCTAACAGTCCTGTATGGGCTAACCGCTTCACTGAGCTCTTCCTCGGTTGCGCACTCAGCGGCTCTACAAGCAGCTACAAGTCTATCGAGATGGAGTATGGCAGCGCACTGTATATCTGTGACCACTCTAAGAGCACACCTTATACTACAAACAATGGCTATGGTCACATGAACGTAGGCACCATGACATTGAAAGAAGGCTCAAGAGTAGTGTTTGACATCAACGGAACTAACAATGCCAGCGGCGATAAGCTGGGCATCACCACACTCAACATTCGCAAGCAGTCATGGCAGTATGGCCCTCAGTACCTTGCTCCTGTGTTCCAATTCAACTCTTCATCTGCACTGGCTCCTGGCAAGTATGAGCTCGGCACCGTAGGTTCTGTGGCAAGCGGCAGCCTCTCTAACATCATCATCGAGGCTAACGTAGCCAGCGGTTCTACAGCATCTCTGAGCCTTGAGAGCGGCGTACTCTACCTTAAGGTGAGCGGCACTGCATACACCCAGGCTTACAAACTCGACTTTGAGTCTGCAAGCTCTAACGACTACGGCTTTGCAGTGGCAGCAGGCAGTGTGGCTAACATGGACCAGGTAGCTGAAAGCAGTGGCAACCACTTCTTCCACATCTACCTCGGCAACAACAATGACCGCACCGTGAACCTGTCATTCGCTAACAACAGCGACTTTACCGGTGCTACAAGCTACACATTCGAGTTCGACCTCGCACTCGTAAGCGGCAGCGCTAACACCTCTACTGTTTCTGTAATAGGCAGCAACGGCACTCTGTGTAACATATCATTCGCTGGCAAGGCTTCAACAGCAACCGTGACAAACGGCAGCGGCACATCAGTAGGCTCTATTGCATGTGATCCTTACCTGAGCTCACACGCTACTATCTCTTCTACCTATTATCCAACACAGTTCTATCACTTCACGATAACAGGTAGCTCAAGCGGTGTGAAACTCACAGTGACACGCAACGGCTCTACCGTAATCAACAATGCAACGCTCAGCAGCAGCTTCGCTACCATACAGTCGCTGAAGAATGTTCTCGGTCGCTGGTATTCTCACGTGGCATACGACAACATCACTCTCACCACCCTTACATCTGTAAATGCCAAGGCTGCAGCAAGCTTAGACTTCACAGAGGATGATGAGGAGGCTACTGCCATCAACGAAGTTCCTACAGAGATGACAGTTCCTGTAGTTACAGGTTACTTCACTCTTGACGGCCGTCCTGTAGATAACCCAATACGTGGCAACATCTACATTGAGAAGAGAAGCAACGGCAGCGTAAGAAAGGTTATGATGAGATAACGGATGATTATCAAAGCATAATCCATAATACAAACAAGAGAGGGTGTGTCATAACCAATAGGCACATCCTCTCTTGGCATTTTGTTGCGGAAAGTACCGGGAGCCTTCTATTGCCATGTATGTTCTTTCTGCCTTTTTTGTGCTGAATTATATTGTAAATTAGGCATCTACCAATTAGGAGCCAATATAAAGCGAGGTTTCTGACGCAGCAAACGACAAGAATATCATCCTGTCATTGCGATGTCAGAAACCTCGCCTCGTTATTTATTTATAGAACAGTCCCGTAACTATTCTTTCTTCAGCAAATTGTCAATGAAGTCATCAAGCTCTTTGTCCAGACCATCCATAAAGTCCTGTCCGATGATTATAGTGTCAGCATCGTCAACGACATAGAGTTCTGCCATGTGTTCGCCTGCTTCATTCTCAAGCACATAGTTATATGGCTCAATGATACCAAGCAGTGATTTTTCTCCCTGAGCTGTTTCCTGCTCCTGTATCACCTGACGCAGTACGTCGGCAACATCTGAGAAAAACTTGTCTGTCTCTACAGGCGAATTAATCCATTCATCAACGACAATACGAGTAATCTCGTTGTCATCATCGTCAAACGCCATTACATCACCCGTTTCCTGCGAAACGCGTATATGCACATCTGTAAACAATTCTGGAATATCCTGCTGAGGATATTTCTCTGCCAGCTTCTGCACGAAGCGGACTATCTGGTGGTTAGTTTTCTCAGACATTTTCCTATTTATTTATATGGTGGGATTTTTTAGAGCCAACCTTAGTTATTCTTACCGTGACACTGCTTGTACTTCTTGCCTGAACCACATGGACATGGATCGTTTGGACGCGGTGTCTTTGTGCCCACTACAGGAATACGCGGACCACGTGGCATTGAAGGATCTATGTATCCCGGGCGGTCCATGCCGTCAGGCATAGGTGGCATACCAGGGCGCTGTACCATACGACGTGGCTGTCCCTGCTGCACAGGAGTGCCGTCGCCATTCAGCTCAGGCTTGTTGGTCTGATACTGTGGCTGTGGCATTGGCTGCGGTACGTCCATAGGAGCCTGCTCAGGTGCCTGTTCCTTATGGATATGTATGCGTGAGAGCGTAGAGCAGATGCTGTCATTCATCTGGTTAATCATAGCGTCCCACAGCTTTACTGACTCCAGTTTGAAGATGAGCAATGGGTCCTTCTGCTCATAGCTTGCGTTCTGTGAAGAATGACGCAGTTCGTCGAGCTGACGCAGGTTCTCCTTCCAGTTATCATCAATGTTGTGGAGGATTATCATCTTCTCAAACTCACGCATGATGTTCTTAGCCTCTGAGTCGTAGCACTCTTTCAGGCTGAACGACATACGGTATATCATGTGCAGGTCGGTCAGCGGTATGAGGATGCGCTCGAAGTTTGCGTTAGGATCCTCATATATCTGCTTAACGACTGGTGCAGCCTCTTCTGCCACCTTGTCAACATGAGCCTTGAAGTTCGTCATTACAGTCTGGAATGTCGTTTCCTCAAGCTGGTTACGATCTGTCGAGTTGAACTCTTCCTCTGTAAATGGTGGCTCCATGAAGAACAGTTTGAGGAACTGCTCCTTGCAACCGTCGTAATCGTTATTGCTGAGTATAGATACCACACGGTCCCAAATGATATTGGTAATATCCATACCTATGCGCTCACCCATGAGGGCATGACGGCGCTTCTCATAGATTACGGTACGCTGCTTGTTCATCACGTCGTCATACTCAAGCAGGCGCTTACGTATGCCGAAGTTATTCTCCTCAACCTTCTTCTGCGCACGCTCTATGGCATTGGTAATCATTGATGACTCAATACGCTCGCCTTCCTCGAAGCCGAGACGATCCATCACCTTTGCTATACGCTCTGATGCAAACAGACGCATCAGCTTGTCCTCAAGCGATACATAGAACACAGAAGAACCCGGGTCACCCTGACG
>DGHL01000096.1 GCA_002392645.1 Prevotellaceae bacterium UBA3849 | reverse complement strand
GTTCTATAAATTACCACCGTAATGTTATACTCAAAGTGTGGGTTGACGTTTCGCCATCTTTTCGTTTTCTTTCGGTGCATATTGTCAGCATCTTCGATCACATAGCCCGCTATGCTCACTCATCTGCTGACACTCTGCCCTCGAAACAAATCCGAAAATCTGTCAAAGCTAATTTATAGAACCCACCTTTACATGTCGTAGCCGTTGTTGTTGTATTCTTCTTCCTCTTCAGGTCTTTCCACGCTCTTCTTCTTTCCTGACTGGTTTCCGAAGTTCCATGTGAGTGTGAAGTTTACGGTGCGGCTGCGTCTTCTGTTCAGCTGATAGCGGCTGAAGGTGTCGCTATTGGTATAGCTCTCCCATTTGCGGCTGTTCAGCAGGTCACGACAGTTTACGGAGAGAGTGAACATACGGTTGAGGAAGTTCTTCCTGATACCCATGTCAACAACGTATGATGCAGGGCGGTGACCCTGTGTTATGACCTGTCGTGAATTATAAGTACCAGTAACCTGTACGCTGATGTCGTAAGGCAGTCTGAGTGCTGCCATTATTCGAGCGTTCCATGTGAAGTTGTCCTGTGCCTCACCGTTTACAGTCTGCCCTTCTATGTTGTAGCTGAAGGCATCGAGCTTGTAGTGATAGAGGTTCACGTTTGTTGTGAGGTCCAATATCTTCCACAGTTTGTTCTTTGCGGTTATCTCCACACCCGTTGCTGTTGACTTTGCCACGTTCTCAGGTGTACGGTACATCAGGTTGTCGCTGGTGTTGCGATAGTTCACCCTCTGTATGACGTCTGTCGTAGGACGGTAGTATGCAGATACGAGCACTGAATGCTGCTCCCATGTCTTCAGATAGTTCAGTGAGAAAGAGTTTGAGAACTCTGGTGTAAGCAATGGGTTACCGAATGAAATGATAGACGCATCGCTGGTATTGCGGAAGCTGTTGAGCTCTCCGCCCCAAGGACGGCGCAGACGACGTGTGTAGTTCAGCTGCAGCTGCTGCGACTGCGTAATCTGGTATGACATGAACAGTGAAGGGAACAACTGGAAGTAGTCTTTCTTGAAAGGCTTGTCCTTTTCTGTTTCGCCATGCTCTTGCTGCCAGTTCAGCGACTCTGTGTTGATGCGCCAGTATTCTCCGCGCAGTCCTGCCATGATGCTTAGCTTGTTAAACTTGTATGACAGACTTGCATACAGGGCATGTAT
This sequence comes from Prevotellaceae bacterium UBA3849, assembly GCA_002392645.1. Lineage (GTDB taxonomy): Bacteria > Bacteroidota > Bacteroidia > Bacteroidales > Bacteroidaceae > Prevotella. Next base: position 4,582 of record DGHL01000096.1, on the reverse strand, counting down.
GTCGTTGTCATATACAAAGCGGTTGAAGTAAGTCTTGTCCTCAGTAAGGCCAATGCCATACCAGTTGTCAGCCTCAAACGATTCCTGTGGTGAGCTCTCGTGTGAGAAACTGCCGTTGTAGCCGGCTTCCAGCTTTACCTTGTCATTTATTGCATTCTCATATTGCAGCTTTATGTCAGAGTGATGGTTGCGCACCTTCATCGGACGGCTTTGGTAGCTGCTGTGTGGATCGATTGCTTCATCTTCATACCATATACTGTCCTGGTAGAAGTTGTTGTTATCCATCCTCATGTTCATGTGACTTGCAGTGAAGTCTATGAAATGCTTCTCGCTGAAGAGGTGACGATAGTTGAACTCTATGAAAGCGAAGCGCATATGATTGTTTGACGAGTTGTTGCGCAGTCGGGTATGGTTTAATATCTCGCCTGCCTCGGTGTAGTCACCATAATAGTATGGTGTTGATGATGAACTCTTGCGTTTGCCTGTCATGAACATACCGGTAAGACCGAGGTCGTTTTTCTCGTCAGCGTGCCATGTGAATCCTGCGCGACTGAAAAGGTTATTGCCAAGTTGGCTGTTCTCAGTATAGTGGCGCTCGTATGACTTTGCAATGCCGTCAACGAGGTTGTCTTGCTCACTCTCGTTCTTGCCGCTGTTCTCCATGTGGCGGTAGCCTACGTTAAGGAATGCATCAAACTTCGAAGAGTTATAGTTGAGGCTGAGCGAAGTGTTTGCTCCGCCGCGAGTGTTTGCACCCACCTGCACCGAACCATAATAGCCTGCCTTGCGGTCTTTCTTCAATATGATATTGATGATGCCGGCAGAACCCTCTGCTGAGAATTTTGCAGAAGGGTTGTCGATAACCTCTATGCGCTCAATGCTCTCGGCAGGCAACTGCTGCAACACTTGCGCCTGGTTGTCGCTTGTGAGTCCGCTTGAGCGACCGTTGATCCATACCTCCACACTGGTGTTGCCACGCAACGAAACGTTACCGTCATTGTCAACCTCAACGGATGGCACTTGCTCCAGCAGTTCAGAAGCAGACAGTCCGGCACTTGTCACCATGCCGGCAACGTCAAACGACTTGCGGTCAACCTCCAGTTTCATTGCAGAGCGCTGTCCCGTCACCTGTACCTCGTTAAGAGTGGTGGCGTCTTCCTTCATGTAAAGGGCAGCGAACGATATCGTATGATTCTTCTCGTTCAGTTCCACCTGCTTCCTTACTTCCTTGTAGCCTACGAAGGACAGTGTCAGCATATATGTGCCGAACTTCACGTTCTTAAAGTGGAATTTTCCTTCTGAATCAGATGAGGCTCCCATCGTTGGGGCCGTTTCCCCCTGTGGTGTAAGTGCCACGCTTACGAACGACATTGCCTCAGAGGTATTCTTGTCAAGTATCAGTCCTCTTATCTGTCCTTGCGCCAATGCTGTAACGGTTGCTATCACCAGCAACAGTGCGGTTATGGTCCTTTTCATATAAAGTTATCTTGGTTTGGTGTCTTGTGTTGTTGTGCTATTTCTGTTCGCTTATTTCGAGAAAGCCTTGTAAATCTTGTCTGCGATCTCGCGCATCTCCTCCTCAGGGAGCGTCAGCTTCTCCTTGCGGAAATCCATATCGCTCTCTGTCTGCATAGGCATGAGGTGAATGTGTGCATGAGGAACCTCAAGTCCGAAGACCGACATACCTACCTTCTTGCATGGGAAAGCCTCCTTGATAGCCCATGCCACGCGTTTTGCGAAATTGAAGTAGCGTGCGGTCTCGTCATCGTCCATGTCGAAGATGTAATCCACCTCGCGACGAGGTATTACCAATACGTGACCTCTTGTTACGGGATTGATGTCAAGGAATGCGTAGAACTCCTCGTTTTCTGCGCACTTGTAGCTTGGTATTTCGCCAGCTGCTATCTTTGAAAAAATATCCATAGTGCTTAGTATGTTATGTTCTCAATCTTCAGTTTCAGTACACCACGTGGAATCTGAGCCTCCACAATGTCGCCCACCTTATGGTTGAGCAGAGCCTGTGCTATAGGAGTCTCGATGGAGATCTTACCCTCGCGCAGGTTAGCCTCGTTAGCCGATACTATGGTGTATGACATCTTTGCCTTGTTAGCCATGTTGGTCATCTCTACCTTTGAGAGAAGCTGTACCGCATCGGTTGACAGGCGGCTTTTGTCGATGATTTTTGCATCAGCTATGGTCGTCTTCAGTTGGTTTATCTTCTCTGCGAGGTGAGCCTGAGCCTCCTTTGCAGCATCGTACTCAGAGTTCTCAGAGAGGTCGCCTTTGTCACGAGCCTCTGCTATTGCCGCACTAGCCTTAGGCATCTCGATAGCCTCAAGGCGATGTAGTTCTGCCACGAGGTTCTCGTAGCCTTCTTTTGACATGTAAGCCATAATTTTATTTCCTTTTGTTTTTCTTGTTTATGTTCTCGTATTCGTACCTGCTCAATTTGCAGGTAATAGCAAAAAATAAGAACCCCAACCGTATTGTCGCATAGTCTGTTGCGGCGTAGGTCGGAATCCCAAACTTGTCAGTTTGCTTATAAAAAGCTCTTATCAAAATATCTTCGGCAAAGGTACACATATTTTTCAGAAAATGCAAATTTTTTACTACATTTATTTTTTATAATTCTGTATTTTACACATTTTAATAAAAAAACATTGCACAAATTTGTTTAATTCGTGCAATTTTTGTAATTTTGCCATTGAAATAATTAATATCTCAATACGAACAGACAATGTACACAACAATCACTGCCTTGGAGGCAGCGTCAATGATTAAGAATGGCGACTCTATAGGCCTGAGCGGTTTCACTCCGGCAGGTGCGCCAAAAGCAGTTACGAAAGAGCTGGCGAAGCTCGCCGTGGCTGAGCATGAAAAGGGTAACGAGTTTAAGATAAACCTGTTTACAGGTGCATCGACAGGTCAGAGCACAGATGGCGACCTTGCTGCCGCTGAGGCAATAGGCTTCCGTGCTCCCTATACCACCAATGTCGATTTCCGCACACGTGTAAACAAGAACGAGATACGTTACAATGACCTCCACCTGTCTCACATGGCACAGGAGTTGCGCTATGGCTTCTTCGGCAAGCTGCAGTGGGGCATCATCGAGGTTTGTAAGATAGAGGATGCTGGCGACAAATACCACGTATTCCTCACTTCTGCCGGCGGTATTTCTCCTACCGTGGCACGCATGGCAGAGAAAGTGATTATCGAGCTCAACCGCTTCCATAGCGAAGGCGTGGCATCATTGCACGACGTATATGAGCCTCTCGACGCTCCTTTCCGTCAGCCTATCATGATAACAAAGGTAAGCGACCGCATCGGTACTCCTTACCTTGAGATAGACAAGAAGAAGGTGGTAGGCGTTGTGGAGTGCGACATTCCTGACGAGGCTCGTGCCTTCAAGGGAACAGACCCTGTCACCGACCAGATCGGTGCCAACGTGGCTCAGTTCCTGCTCGGAGATATGAAGCGCGGCGTCATCCCATCTTCATTCCTTCCAATGCAGAGTGGTGTGGGTACTACCGCAAACGCTATCCTCAGCGCCGTAGGTAAGGACAAGAGCATCCCTGACTTCAATATCTACACCGAGGTGCTGCAGAATGCCATCGTCGATATGATGCTCGAGGGCCGCGTAAAGGATGCATCTACATGTTCACTCACCGTGGACAACGAGTGCCTGAAGCGCGTATATGACAACATCGACTTGTTCTCAAAGCGTCTCACCATACGCCAGTCTGAGATTTCAAACTCTCCGGAGGTAATTCGCCGACTCGGCGTCATCGCCATCAACACTGCCATCGAGGTTGACATCTACGGCAACGCTAACTCAACCCACATCTCTGGCACAAAGATGATGAACGGCATCGGTGGTTCAGGCGACTTCGAGCGTAATGCATATATTTCAATATTCACCTGTTCTTCAGTGGCTAAGGGCGGACTGATTTCTGCCATCGTGCCATTCGTGAGCCACCAGGATCACTCTGAGCACGACGTCAACGTAATCATTACGGAACAGGGAATAGCCGACCTGCGCGGCAAGGCTCCTATAGAGCGTGCACAGCTGATTATCGAGAATTGTGCACACCCAGACTACCGTCCGTTGCTGCGTGAGTACGTGAAGATTGCTTCTGGCGGTCAGACTCACCACAACCTCCCTGCAGCATTCGCCATGCACGACACATTGCGTCGCAAGGGTGATATGCGCCTGACGGATTTCTCAGAATACATAAAGGATTAACTCATAACTTTTTATTCATAATTTAATTACTATGACAAGTTTAAAAGATTTCTCACTTGAGGGTAAGAATGCCTGGATTACTGGCGCATCTTACGGTATCGGCTTCAACATTGCCAAGGCTTTCGTAGCAGCCGGAGTAAAGAACATCATTTTCAATGATATCAACGAGGAGGCTCTCCAGCGTGGTCTCAACAACTACAAAGAGGCTGGCATCACAAACGTGAAGGGCTATGTTTGCAACGTATGCGACGAGGTTGCCGTTAAGGAACTCGTAGATAAGATACACGCTGAGGTAGGTCAGATTGACATCCTCGTTAACAACGCTGGTATCATCAAGCG
>DGHL01000107.1 GCA_002392645.1 Prevotellaceae bacterium UBA3849 | reverse complement strand
GCGAACTGTTCGCTTCTGCGGTCACATAGCCCGCTATGCCCCCTTATCAGCTAACATTTTGCCCTCGAAACAAATTCAAAAATCTGACAGTGGGAATTATTAGAACCCACCCTATATCATCCTGTTCCTATTTCTCCACGAGTCTCTTTTTCTGTATCTTCTTCCTCAATATGCCTTCGTTCTCCACACCGAGCGGCAGCGCCTTCTGCCACATATCCAGTGCTTCCTCCTTATGGCCGAGCTGGAAATATATGTCGCCGGCATGGTCGAGTATCTCGCCGTTAGCCTCCTCTACGACTGTGTCGCACTGCAGTGCCCTGTCGATGTATATGCGTGCCTCCTCATAGCGTTTTTGCTTGTAGAGTATCCAGGCATAGGTATCAAGATATGTAGAGTTGTTTGCCTCTGCGGTGATGGCGCGGTAGCTCATCTTCTCTGCCTTCTTAAGGTCACGGTTCTCGCATGACAGGAAGTAGGCATAGTTGTTAAGGCACACCACCTTGTCGGGGTCGTACACCAGACAGCTGTCGTAGGCTTCGTATGCTTCATCCTTACGCTGCACCTTCTGCAGCACGTCGCCGAGCATTTCATACAGATTGGCAGCGACATGGGATGGAGTCTCCTTCGTTATGGTGCCCACACCTCTACGCAGTGAGGCGATGGCTCCCTTATAGTCCTTGGTCATATACTGTGCCACACCGAGGTAATAGTACAGCACAGGTTCATCGGGTACGTACTCCGTAGCGGTCTTACACTCGCGCACGACGTTCTCGTCTATGGTATCTGCCCACATTATCTGTATGAGCTGAAGGCGTGCCGCCACGTACTCCGGTGATATCTCGAGCACCCTCTCCCACCCTGCACGGATGGAGTCGCGCGGCGCATTCTTGAGTTCAAGGTATGCGGTCTTCATCTCTGCCACCTCGGAAGTAGCCTGAGGCAGTGCGAGGACACGGTTGAAGAGTTCCACTATCCTGGCGGAATCGCCACCATTCTGCTCACTGTCCTTCACCCAGTCGCGCAGCAGCGTGACACGTGTAGCCGGCTCTGTCTTCGGGTTTACCAGCATGTCATAGAGCAGTTTGTCTGCCTCGGCAGTGTTTCCCTCCCCGCGATAGTAGTCCATCAGTGACATCTGTCCCTTGGAATTACCCGGATCCTCGCGCTGCACCTTTAGGAACGTAGCGAGCGCCTCCTCCTTTCTGCCGCTGCCCAGAAGCCAGTTGCCCATCATCACCTGAAGGTTCATGTCGTTGGGATGTGCATCAGTGAGGCTCTTAAGTTCGCGGTAGGCTCCATCCTCGTCGCCCATCAAGGAGTGCACCTGCATCTTGGCAAGTGTTATCTCCTCGGTCTGTCCCTCCTGCAGTTCCATCCTGCCGAGAGCATCGAGCAGGTTGGGATAGTCGCGCTGCTGCTCATAGATGCGTATCAGTCGCTCCAGATAGTCCGTGCGTGAGGGCTGTGCCTTGACCAAGCGCTCATAGACCTCCGTAGCCTCACTGAGGCGGTTGCGGTAGAGATATGTCTGGGCAAGTCGCTCTGCAAACTCCGTATTATCCGGTTCGGCACTGACGGCGTCCTCCAAATGCCTTATGCCCACGGTGTCCTTGCCCATGGCGAGATAGAACACCGCCAGGGCATAGTTGGTCTCTGCCGCCTCCGGACGCAGTTCGTGGCAGCGACGAAACAGTTCGAATGCCTCTGCATAGTTGTCGGCATCCTGCTGTCGCACTGCCTCTATGTAGAGGTAGCGGTATTTGGTGGCTGCAACGTCGGCTGCCGTCATGGTCAGCGAACTCAGCGCAAGTAAGGTTATGAGGATTATCCTGTGCATCGTATAGTGAAAGGTGGGGGTCAAAGTATCATGTAATATGTATCGTGAACAGCGTTACTTAGTGCCGGTATGGCCGTAGCCTCCCGCTCCGCGCTCCGTCTCGTCGAGCTCACTAACCACCTCAAAGTCCACCTGCTCATGCTTCGCTATCACCATCTGGGCTATGCGCTCGCCTGGGTTCACCTCGAAATCAGTATCGGAGAGATTGACGAGTACCACGCCTATCTCGCCGCGATAGTCTGCATCTATGGTTCCTGGCGTATTGAGCACCGTAATGCCATGCTTCAGGGCAAGACCTGAGCGAGGGCGCACCTGTGCCTCGTAGCCTGCCGGCAGTGCTATAAACAGTCCTGTAGGCACCAGCCTGCGCTGCAGTGGCTTGAGCGTGAACGACTCTTCTATGTCGGCACGGAGGTCCATGCCTGCACTCTGCGGTGTGGCGTATGCGGGCAGTGGCTGCTTGCCTTTGTTGATTACTTTCACCTGTATCATATTATCTACAATTATCTACAAATAAAAAAATTGCACTTTATACATCCTAAGATATATAAAGTGCAAAGTTACAAAAAACAAATGATATAGCCAAGAATAATAATAAAATTTAACTACACCACTCTATATCTGTATGGGCATGTAAGCACCCAGCATTATCAGCATTGTGCCTATTGTCCGCGCAGCTCGTTAGGGTATGCGCCGAGATAACGCTTCACGTAGCGGTTGAAGTATGACGTACTGGTGAAATGGAACAGGCTGGCAATCTCTGCCGATGCCATTTTCTTCTCACGAAGCAACTGGTTGATGTCGTACGATGTGAAGCGGTTTATCCAATATGATGCCGAGAAGCCGCTGGTCTTGTTGCTTATCTCCGAGAGGTACTTAGGCACCACTCCGAGCTCCTTGGCATAGTATGCTACTTCACGGTTCTCGCGATACTCCCTGTTCTGCAGCATCTCGATGAACCTCAGCATGATGTCGGAAGCGCTCTGCGACATTGTCTCGCCCTTGTATGTGCGTGCATGCATGTCGAAGAGATCGAGCAGAAGCATACGTGCCGAGGTACGGAGTATCTCATCGTAGAACTTATGGCTCTTGTCTTCTATGCGCAGCCTGAAATTATAGAACAGCAGCCTGCACAGTTCCTGCTCGTCAGGCAGGAGGTCAAGCACTGGGTTCATACATAGTGACAACACGCCTTGAATCACATAGGGATGGTTCGGCTCGCTCTGGCGCATGAACCCGCTCTCTATATAGATTATTTCACACTGGAAATCACTTGAAGGTGTAATTCTCTGCACGAAGCGTGTCAAAAGCAACGCGCAGTTGTTTTTGGTAAGATTATAGGTTTTTTCATTGCATACAATCTCGCAATGGCCTTCAGAGCATCTTATGAACTTGCGATAGTTCCTGCGCTCTGGTGACATGATATTACCAAGACCGTTTTCAAAAATAACATGTTCCATCTCGTTTCTTTAAAATAATTATTTGTATTGTTTTCGCAACAAAGTTACATCTTTGTTTTATTATTTGCAAATCTTTTAAGAAAAATTATGATATATATCTGTCATTGTGGAAAATATTCGCCAATATTTCCGTATTTTCAGAGTAGAAAAATAAAAAAACGACCTGACAAACACCCTAAGGGTGAAATTGTCAGGCCGTTTCACATGATTCTGGCAATGTAAGCGCAGAATCAAGGTTTCGCTTCAAGCCTTACTTTCCGTGATGCTCATCACTAACAGTAAGCTTCTTACGTCCGCGTGCACGGCGTGCAGCAAGTACGCGACGACCATTCTTGGTTGACATACGCTCACGGAAACCATGCTTGTTCACGCGACGACGATTGTGTGGTTGAAATGTTCTTTTCATTTTTTATAAGATATCTTAATTTTTTGTTATGCTGAATGTATGCTCGTGCCACTTCACCTTGCATTTTCTCAAGCGTTTCCATTGCCTTCTTACGTGGCTGTGGCACCGCCTCACATGGCAGTTTGCGCAATTCAGGGTGCAAAGGTACTCATTTTATTTCATTTACGCAAGAAAAGGAGAGGATTAAATATTAAAAAAACGTAATTTTATTGTCAGGCGTGCATTTTATGCTTATTTTTTAGTAACTTTGCAATGTTATATGCGCATATAATTTCAAAACACATAAAACAACAATGATCAACTCACAAGACATCAAAAAAGGAGTTGCCGTACGTATGGACGGTGGCATTTGGGTTTGCATAGACTTTCAGCACCGCAAGCCAGGTAAGGGTAACACCATCATGAACATCAAGCTGAAGAACGTAACTGACGGTCGCGTATTGGAGCGTCGTTTCAACATCGGCGAGAAGCTGGAGGAGGTTCAGATCACACGTCGTCCTTACCAGTATCTCTACAAAGAGGGCGATGACTACATCTTCATGAATCAGGAGACTTACGACCAGACTCCTATTCCTGCAGAGCTCGTTTCCGGCGTAGAGTTCATGAAGGAAAGTGACATCGTAGAGGTTGTCAGCGACGCTGACACAGACACTGTGCTCTATGCTGAGATGCCTGTAAAGACCGTTCTCCGCGTAACACACTCTGAGCCTGGCGTAAAGGGCGACACCGCTACAAACACACTGAAGCCTGCTACTCTCGAGACTGGCGTTGAGATCCGCGTACCTCTCTTCATCGAGGAAGGTGAGCTCGTGCAGGTTGACACCCGCGACGGCAGCTACCTCCAGCGCGTCAAGGAATAATCACGCATGGTTTGAAGTGAAAAGTGAAAAGTGAAAAATGCCCTCCGCATACAGGCTAGGGTAATCATAATTTTCAATTCTCATTTTTCAATCTGCAGCGCATGAAAGAATAATCACGCATGGTTTGAAGTGAAAAGTGAAAAATGAAAAATGCCCTCCGCATGCAGGCTAGGGTAATCATAATTTTCAATTCTCAATTTTCAATCTGCAGCGCATGAAAGAATAATCACGCATGGTTTGAAGTGAAAAGCGAAAAGTGAAAAGTGAAAAATGCCCTCCGCATGCAGGCTAGGGTAATCATAATTTTCAATTCTCATTTTTCAATCTGCAGCGCATGAAAGAATAATCACGCATGGTTTGAAGTGAAAAGCGAAAAGTGAAAAGTGAAAAATGCCCTCCGCATGCAGGCTAGGGTAATCATAATTTTCAATTCTCAATTTTCAATTTTCAATTAACAATGAAATATTCATTTATAATTCCGGTATATAACAGGCCTGACGAGATAGACGAACTGCTTGAGAGTCTAACCCGTCAGGCCTTTGACGATTTCGAAGTCATCATCGTAGAGGATGGCTCTGCCAACCCATGCAGGGAGGTTTGCGAGAAATACCATGACAAACTTACGCTGAAGTATTTCTATAAGGAGAACTCCGGACCGGGACAGAGCCGCAACTATGGTGCAGAGCGCGCTTCCGGCGATTACCTGTTGATTCTCGACAGCGACGTGGTATTGCCGGAGAACTACCTCAATGCCGTAAACGAGGAACTTGCCGCAAATCCATGTGAGGCTTTCGGCGGCGCAGATGCCTCGCACCCTTCATTCACTCCCGTGCAGAAGGCTATAAGCTATTCCATGACAAGCTTCTTTACGACAGGTGGCATTCGCGGAGGAAAGAAAAAACTCGACAAGTTCTATCCGCGCTCATACAACATGGGCATAAAGCGAAACATATACTCACACCTTGGAGGATTTTCCAAGATGCGCTTCGGCGAGGACATCGATTTCTCATACCGCATAGTGGAGGCGGGATGCAAATGCAGACTGTTTCCTGATGCATGGGTGTGGCACAAGCGACGCACTGACCTCAGGAAGTTTTTCCGTCAGGTATATAACAGCGGCATTGCCCGCATAAACCTTGAGAAAAGACATCCCGGAACGATGAAACTCGTTCATACGTTGCCAGCCTTGTTTACAATCGGTGTGATTGGACTTGTCATACTGTCCGCCGTCGGACGCCTGCTCATGCACTATGACGATCCGCAACGCTGGCTGTGGCTATACATTGCACCATGGCTGCCTGTAATACTGTTCTCTATACTGATATTCATCGACTCATCAATACGCAACCGCTCAATGAAAATCGGCGCCATAAGCGTTGCTGCCGCCTTCGTACAACTAATGGGCTACGGTTTCGGATTTATCTCTGCATGGTGGAAACGTTGCGTATGTGGCAAGGATGAGTTTCAGGCTTTCGAAAAGACGTTCTATAAATAATAAGGAGTAAAAGACTTCAGAAGATGATGCTTCAGAAGTCAAGGAGCAAAGACAAATGACAGAGTGGGGCGTAAGCGAAATATATGAGCCGGAAAGGCTTACCATAACACAATGGAACGAGGAAGACCGTCCGCGTGAGAAACTGATGCGTCTTGGAGGCGAGGCACTGACAGATGCCGAACTGCTTGCCATCATAATCGGCGGCGGTGTGGTAGGTAAGACTGCCGTGGATATCACGAAACAGATTCTAAAGGACTGTGACAATAACCTCGCCATACTGAGCAAGCGCACGTTGGAGCAACTGATGTCATACCACGGAATAGGCGAAGCGAAGGCTATAAGCATAATGGCGGTGGCAGAACTCGGCAGAAGACGTGAACTTACGAAAATGCCGGAGCGCAAGAAACTGGATAATTCCAAGGCGCTGTATGATGAACTGTGGCCGCGAATGCGCGACCTCGATGTAGAGGAAGCCTACCTGGTATTAATGAACCAAGCCTATAAACACATCGACACAATACGCTTGTCACATGGTGGAATAACAGAAACGGCAGTGGATGTCAGGGTGATAATGAAACATGCCATCCAGCAGAACGCCACCATCATTGCCATTGCACATAACCATCCGAGCGGTAACACACGTCCAAGCCGCGACGACGAGATGCTCACAAAGAGGGTGGCTGAGGCATGTCGCACCATGCGCATATTCTTTGCAGACCATATCATCGTGACTGACGGAGATTACTATTCATTCAGAGATAACGGAAAGATATAAGGTGGGTTCTAAAAATTCCCACGAGTTAAATTAGTTAATTACATGAATAACATTATGTCATATTTTTGTTTTCTTTCAGTACAAACTGTTAGCTTCCGCGGTCACATAGCCCGCTATGCTTCCTTATCAGCTAACATTTTGCCCTTGAAACAAATTCAAAAATCTGACAGTGGGAATTATTAGAACCCACCTTTACCGTATTCACACAACTACATAAAAAAGCGAAGATACAAGAATAGAAAGTTTATCCATGCATCTTCGCTG
>DGHL01000029.1 GCA_002392645.1 Prevotellaceae bacterium UBA3849 | reverse complement strand
CCCTCCGATGCCGTGAAAGACTGCAATGGTGATGGCTATACAAATATCGAGAAGTACATCAATGGCATCAATCCTCAGACCAAGACGGATTGGCGTAACCTGAACAACAATTATGACACACTTGCAGCTAAAGGAAAACTGATGTAAGGTGGGTTCTAATAATTCCCACTGTCAGATTTTTGAATTTGTTTCGAGGGCAAAATGCTAACTGATAAGGGAGCATAGCGGGCTATGTGACCGAAGATGCTGACAGTTTGCACCGAAAGAAAACGAAAAGATGGCAAAACGTCAATCCACACTTTAAGTATAACATTACGGTGGTAATTTATAGAACCCACCTAAACAGAACACAAGGAAAACAGCTTTGGAAATACAAAGGAAAAAGAAATATCTTGGTTGCAGCATAGCAGTAATACTCGTACTACTGCTTGCACTTATAGGCGCATGGCTATGGTGGTTCTACCAGCCAATGAGCGAGGAGGAACTGAAGGAAAGCGACATCTCGGTAATCACAGAGACACGCTATGTCATATCAGCAGACAGCGTTGACATACTCGCTTTCACATCATTACGCGGAGACACCTTGCTCAATGACATCGTAGCGCCAGGCAAGCATCTGCCATCCAAGGAGTATGACAAGGCAAACGCACAATGGATAAGGATGCACAACCTGCTTCCATACTGCGGCGGCACCATGGCGGTGGAGGCCTTCGATACTGCACAGGCTTGCAAGATGAGCCACGCTGAGATTACAGCACTGCTACAACGCGAGGCTTCACACATAGCATACCTGCTGACTCTGGCAGAAAAGCAGAAAAACGACATCGATTATTTCACAAGGACACACACCGTAACTGACAACGGTTTCGACATCGTTGCGCACTATGGTGAGGTTCTTGCCTTTGCTACAGACTCCGTAAACGAGGCTGCTGACCTGGTTGACAAGGCGCTTAGCGGAAAGAAGCTGCGCATACGTCTTGATCGTAAATACTATATAGACTCCTTCAAGGGTAAGATAGAATGTAAGCCTGTGAGGAGCAACAACGGCACACAGATACTCGAACTCTCCCCTACGGAAGCACAGGAAGACGTTACGGTAGAAACTCTGACGGCAAGCATATTCAGACACTCAAGAATGTCAGAAAAGAATGCTCTCGTGCGCCTTAAAGACAGACTTCCGAAAAGCAAGAAGGTAATACTCTCACCACTTGACAGTACAGGAACATACTCTGGTGCACGCGACTCGGTGGCCATGCCACACGGATATGGCAGATATGTATCAAAACAAGGAGAGTTTTACGAAGGAGAATGGGTACACGGAAAACGCGAAGGGGTAGGATTTGCAATGTATCCAGGCAAGAACCTGAAACTGGGTGAATGGAAGAACGATAAATTCCTCGGCGAGCGCATCACCTACACACCGGAGCGTGTCTATGGTATCGACATATCACGTTTCCAACATGAAGATGGAAGGAAAAGATATAACATAGACTGGAAGAACCTACGAATAACGTCATTAGGCAAGATATCAAAGAAGAAGATAGAAGGAGCCGTGAACTACCCTATCAGGTTTGTCTATATAAAAGCAACGGAGGGTACGACAATAAAGAGCAAATACTTCGCATCTGACTATGTGGCAGCCAAGAAACATGGCTACAGGGTAGGAGCATACCACTTCTTCTCTATAATGACATCAGGTAAGGATCAGGCTGCATTCTTCCTAAAGCACGCCAGATATGCAAAAGGAGACCTGCACCCCGTACTCGACGTAGAGCCAACAGACGCACAGATAAAGAAGGCTGGTGGCATAGACATTGTATTCAAGAACGTACGTCAATGGCTTACTGCCGTAGAAAAAAGATGGGGAGTAAAGCCAATACTATATATCAGTCAGAGTTTCGTGAACAAATACTTGTCAAAGGCTCCTGACCTGAAGAAGAACTACGACGTATGGATAGCACGCTATGGCGAATACAAGCCTGACGTACGACTGGTATATTGGCAGTTGTGCCCTGACGGACGCGTAAGCGGCATACACGGAACAGTTGACATCAACGTATATAATGGATTTAATTTCTAACAAAAGACATAATCAACAAAAACTACCATAAGAAATGCAAGAGACAAGACAAAACCGCATAAGCAGACTGCTGCAGAAGGAACTCAGTCTGATATTCCAGAGCCAGACACGTCAGATGCGCGGCATCATGGTAAGTGTCACGAGGGTCAAGGTGTCACCCGATCTCAGCATCTGCACCGCATACCTCAGCATTTTCCCTTCAGAGAAAAGCAATGAACTGCTCAACAATATAAACCAAAACGTATCTACGATACGTTATGACCTTGGACAGCGAGTACGCAATCAGCTGAGAATAATACCTGAGCTGCGTTTCTTCATTGACGACTCCCTTGATTACCTTGAACGCATTGACGATTTGCTGAAGAAATAATGAATACGGCACTATACATAGCCCGACGTTATCTTTTCTCCAAGAAAAGCACAAACGTCATAAACGTCATATCTGCCATATCCGTATTAGGCGTTGCCGTTGCTACCATGGCTCTTGTGGTAGTGCTGAGTGTGTTCAACGGTTTCAGTGATCTCGTTGCCACATTCTTCACCGCCTTCGACCCAACGATAAAGGTAGTACCGGTAAGTGGCAAGACTTGCTCTGTCAACGACCCCGCACTCATGCAGATCCGCTCTATGGAAGAGATAGAAGTGGCTACGGAATGCGTGGAAGACCAAGCTTTGGCAATATACGGCAACCAACAGGCTATGGTGAAAATCAAAGGTGTTGACGACAATTTTGATCAACTGACACACATCAGAGACATCTGTTACGGCGAAGGCACCTTCGAGCTACATGCCGCAGACCTGCAGTATGGCATACCTGGCATACGACTGGCGCAAACAATGAATATGCCGGCACGTTTCCTCGGGTATATGTATATCTATGCACCTAACCGTGAGGGACAACTTGACATGATGAATCCTATGGATGGCTTCATGGTTGACTCGCTGCTTTCGCCTGGTGTAGTATTCTCCGTACAGCAGGGCAAATACGATCGCAACTATATCCTGACAAGTATAGAGTTCGCACGCAATCTGTTCCAACGTGAGGGAGAAATCAGTTCACTTGAAATAAAACTGAAACCCGGTTCTGACATAGCTGCAACGAAAGAGAAAATGAAAGCCATTACAGGCAACCGTTTCAAGGTTCTCGACCGCTATGAACAGCAAGAGGATACCTTTAATATAATGAAGATAGAGAAGTTGATGGCATATTTCTTCCTTACCTTCATTCTCGTAGTGGCATGCTTCAACATCATTGGCTCATTGTCTATGCTTATAATCGACAAGAAGAAGGATGTCATGACACTGCGCTCACTCGGTGCAAGAGACTCTCTGATTAAACGTATCTTCATGATAGAAGGCTGGATGATAAGCATCATCGGAGCTCTGATAGGCGTCGGACTGGGATTATTGCTCTGCCTGATACAACAGCAATACGGCATTGTTTCACTCGGACAGTCAAGCGGTTCATTTGTCATCGACGCATACCCCGTCAGCGTACATTACACTGACGTTGCACTCATATTCATCACGGTGGTAATAGTAGGATTCATCTCCGTACTCTACCCTGTAAGGTATGCCACAAAGAAAGCAATGAAAAACTAACAACCACGAAATTCACTAATGATACAGAAGATTGACATATTCATTCCATTCGGGAACTCAAAGCAATATGATGCCTATGCAGAGTCATTGGCACAAGAGAAGGTTGTAAGGAAAGTCACCAAGATAGAGGGAATGCCTATAAGGGCTATGTCCACATTGCGCAAGATTGCATCCGAAGTGGCGGCAGAATACACACTCATATCACAAAAGTCAACACCCGTAACACTTGGTCAACGTGCGTTGGAGAGAATGATACGTATTGCACGTGAGACAAAGGCCGACATGCTCTATGCCGACCACTATACGGTAACAGATGGCGTACGTAATGCACATCCACTGATTGACTGTCTTGAGGGTGCCATACGTGACGACTTCGACTTCGGTCAGCTGTTATTCATACGTACTGAAGCGCTGAAGGCTTTCGTAAAACAGCAAAAGGCTGACTACTCATACGCTGGCTTATATGCCATGCGTCTTTACATACAGCGCACAGGCACACTGTTCCATATAAAGGAATATCTCTATACGGAAGAAGAACTTGACAACCGACAAAGCGGAGAAAAGCAGTTTGACTATGTGGATCCACGCAACCGCAGCGTACAGATAGAAATGGAGCAAGCTGCCACAGAGCACCTTGAGACAATTGGTGCGAAGGTTGACACGAGCATAAGACTTACTCCTGACTTCCTTGAGCAGTCTTTCCCTGTAGAGGCATCGGTCATCATTCCTGTATATAATCGTGAGAAAACAATTGCTGACGCCGTAAAGAGCGCACTGAGTCAGGTAACGAAATTCAAATACAACGTAATAGTCGTTGACAATCACTCTACAGACAATACCACCAAGATACTGCGTGACATCGTAAAGCAAGAGGAGAAAAACGGCAAGAAGCGTCTCGTACATATAATACCTGAGCGTGACGACCTCGGTATCGGTGGTTGCTGGAACGTGGCAGTCAACGATGACTTGTGCGGACGATTTGCCGTACAACTTGACTCTGACGACCTTTACTCTGGCGAAGATACGCTGCAGCGCATAATCGATTGTTTCTATCATAGCAAGGCCGCTATGGTGATCGGTTCATATCGCATGTGCGACTTCGACCTTAATACCTTGCCTCCTGGTATCATAGACCATAGGGAGTGGACTGACGAAAACGGTCCGAACAATGCCCTGCGCATTAATGGTCTTGGAGCTCCACGTGCATTCTTCACTCCTTTGGTACGCCATATCGGTTTCCCTAACACAAGCTATGGCGAAGACTATGCTCTCGGATTGGCATTCAGCCGCCGATTCCGCATAGGCAGGATATATGAGGAACTGTATCTTTGCCGCAGATGGGGTGGAAACAGTGATTCTTCACTAAGCATCGACAAGCTTAATGCCAACAATCTCTACAAGGATCATCTGCGAACGATAGAAATCAAGGCGCGCAAGCAAATGATAGAAGGACGTCCTGACACTTCTACCGATGACTCACTGCTACGTTTCTACAACCGTCAGTTGGACCGTTGGGAAGAGGTTCGTAACCGCTACTCGGAGTTACAGGGCATACAGGAGAAACAGTTAGGAGAACTCACCGCGCAGTTCAATCCTGCACGAATAGTATCGACAGGTGCAAGCATCGACAAGGCTGCCATAGCAAAACGTCCTTGTTTCCTGTGTAAGGGAAACAGGCCTGCACAGCAGATAAGCAAACCTGTATTCAACAGAAATGGCGATCAGGAGATGGAGATTCTCGTAAATCCATTCCCTATAATGCCTGAGCATTACACTATACCGCTGACGAAACATGAGCCACAGGCCATATACGACCATTTCCAGTTTATCAGGCAGATACTGACACAGTATCCAAGACTCATGGTCTTCTACAACGGACCTTTATGTGGGGCATCGGCACCTGACCACATGCACCTACAGGCTTGCACCAGCGGTCTTGTACCAGTACAGAAGAGTTGGCAGCGTCTCATACGTTCATTCCGTCCTATCATGGAGAACAGCGAAGGCGAAGGCATCAGCCTCATAACGGGATACGTATGTCCGGTATTCGCCATTCGTACATTCCACGGTGACACAGAGAAGAAAATGTTCCGCCGTCTCTACCGTGCCTTGGCACACCTTACCGAGGTTACAGAGAATGAGAACACTCCAGGTGGAGAGCCTATGATGAACATTGTGGCATGGACGCAGAACGATGAACATATCACTTTGGTATTCCCACGTAAGAAGCATCGTCCAGACTGCTACAATAAGAGTGGCAAGGAACAGATTCTGGTAAGTCCAGGTGCCCTCGACATGGCAGGTCTTATCATCACGCCACGCGAGGAAGACTTCAACAAACTTGACGCCGACACAGCCGCAGCAATACTGCGTGAGGTCAGCATAAGCAACGAAAATGCCGAAGATGTTGCAATGTATATTATAAAGAGTAACGATTCCGCACGGTCAGCAGACGAGAAACATTTGAAAAAGATGGACAACCTGCCTGACGTAAAGGTAGGCATAGTCAGCGCTACGGAACTCCGTTTCTCCCTTAACGGTGCCTACACTGCCAAAGGAGAGGATATCACCGGACAGCAAGTAGTGACCTTCTCTGAAGGAACGATACTCTGGCGCGGCACTCAGTATCGTGAATTGTCTTTCAAGCCTAAGACTGCCGATGCATCATTCAGCCTTGAAGACGTCACCATAGGCATCAACTTCCATTGGGAAAGAAAACAGACGCAGACATTCCTCGGCAAACTACGTCTCGTAGTTGAGGAAGACAAAATATGCGCCATCAACGAATTGCCTGTAGAGAAATATCTCGAAAGCGTAATATCAAGCGAGATGTCTGCAACGTCCAGTCTTGAGTTGCTTAAGGCTCATGCAGTAATATCACGTTCATGGCTGCTGGCACAGATTGAGCGACGTGCACAACAGGCTGAAAGTGCCAACAATTTCTTCTCTTTCACCAAGAAAGAAGATATGCTGATACGTTGGTACGACCGTGAAGACCATACCATATTCGACGTATGTGCCGACGATCACTGCCAACGCTATCAAGGTATCACGAACGCAGCGAACCCACATGTGGTAGAGGCTGTAAAGGCTACACGCGGACAAGTGCTGGCATACCAAGGTGAGATATGCGATGCACGCTTCTCCAAGTGTTGCGGTGGTATGACTGAGGAATACAGATATTGTTGGGAAAACATCAACAAGCCTTACCTCGCATCTGTACCAGACCCTTACTGTAACACACAAGACAGGCAGATTCTGTCTGAGGTGCTTAACGACTACGATCAGGAAACCATGGATTTCCATGACTGGTTCATATCTTACACCCAGGAGGAGCTCTCCGCCATACTGCAGGAGAAACTGAAGATTGACTTCGGACGCATACGCACTCTTGAACCCCTTGAGAAGGGTAAGAGCGGACGCATATCATTACTGAAGATAGTAGGTGAGAAGCGAACTTTCTCCATAGGCAAGGAACTTGAGATTCGAAAGGCTCTCTCTAAGACCCACCTATACAGTTCTGCCTTCAGCGTTGCAACGTCAGGCAAGGATGCTGACGGCTACCCTACCCGATTCATTCTCACAGGCAAAGGCTGGGGACACGGTGTAGGACTGTGCCAGATTGGTGCCGCTGTAATGGGCGCAAAGGGTATTCCGTACAACGACATTCTCGCACACTACTATAAAGGTGCACTGATAGAAAAAGCATACTAAGAAACCCAAGAAGACAAATAACACCAGGAATATTGGTTCCGCACAACACAACGAACTTAAGACGTATAGATCGAACTTAATACAAAGACAGCGATGACGCATTACGTGTCATCGCTGTCTTTGTATTATTGTTTATTATACCTTCTCAGTCTATTTCTTTGCACCTATTGCTGATTTCTTCAGCACTGTAGAATTTGTCTTTGGCTCTGATGATGCCTTTGGAGCTTCAGCAGTGATGTCAACGAGCTCAACGGTAAATATCAAAGTAGAGTATGGTGGAATCATCCTACCCTGTCCACGCTCACCGTATGCAAGGTTGTAAGGTATATAGAACTCAAACTTTGAGCCTACAGGCATCAGCTGCAGACCTTCAGTCCAACCCTTGATAACCTGGTTGCACTTGAACTTAGAAGTCTGTGGATTGCGCTTGTAGCTTGAGTCGAATACAGTGCCGTCAATGAGCTTACCCTCATATTTAACGGTAACCTCCTGGTCAGCTGTAGGACGGGCACCGTTACCCATAGTGATCACCTTGTACTGAAGACCAGAAGCCGTGGTAACCACACCTGCTTTCTTAGCATTCTCAGCGAGCCAGTCCTTACCCTGCTGCTCAAGTTTCTTGTTCTTATATTCTATATCAGCCTGAATACGCTCAGTAGTAAACTTCTCAGCCTTAGCCATAGTGAACTTTGTAGTATCGTTTGCCAATGCTGCAAGGAAACCTGCATAGAATAATTCTGAATTCAGAGCGTCTGGTGTATCTTTCAGTTCATTGCTAAGACCTGCAATCATACGTCCCTCTATCAACTGAGCAATCTGATTACCTGCAACGTACGCAGCGAAGCGTGGATCACCACTCTTCTCCTTTGCGTCCTTCAGTCCCTGAATGAAGTCTGCCATATACGCAGTATCAACTTTCAACTGATCCTGCAGGTAAGGAATAAGTCCGTTAGTCTGTGCATAACCAGCGGCATAGCTCAGAGAGTCACTGCCACTCTTGATGTTTACGGTAGCAGAAGCAGGTGTTGTAACCTCTGCATTTTTCTTCTTTGCGGCAGTGGCACTTAGTGTAACAGCGGCGAGCACTGCCATGAAAAATACTTTTCTCATTTCTTTATTATCAGGTGGAGTATATTGGTTCCCACCGAATTAATTAGTTATACAAGCTTTTTGACGTTTTGTCACTTTTCTGATTTCTATCAGTACATGTTGCCAGTTTTCTCGATTACATAGCCCACTATGCTCTCTCGCCAACTGGCACCATGCCTTCTATATAAACCAGAAAAAAGTAACAAAGCGAGTTTTAACGCCCCACTATTACTTTACTGCAATCAACTCGATTGTGAAGATAAGTGTAGAGAAAGGCTTGATATCCTGTCCCATTGCACGCTCACCGTAAGCGAGCTCCTGTGGAATATACACTTCCCACTTAGAACCTACAGGCATGTGTGTGAGAGCCTCAGCCCAACCCTTGATGACCTGCTTGCAGTTCATTGTCACAGGCTCTTCGCCACGCTTGTAGCTTGAGTCGAACACCTTACCATCGATAGTCTTACCCTCATAGTGAATCATTACGTTTGAGGTATCTACAGGCACAGCACCGTTACCAGCCTTCAGCACCTTGTACTGCACACCGCTTGGAAGTGTTACGACACCTGGCTTCTTCTTATTGGCAGCGAGGAAAGCCTCATTCTTCTTCTTGTATTCGCCATACTGCTTCTCCATGTTCTTGCTCTTAACCTCATGCATCTTCTGCTCTACGGTCATACGAGCCTTCTCTATGGTCATAAGCTGCTTCTTGCCTGTAGTACCGGCAACGAAACCAGCGAGGAGGTTCTTCAGAGAGATTGTCTGAGTAGAGTCTGCACCAAAGAGTTCGTAGTTGATACCCTGTACCATCTGTCCACCTATCTGCTGACCGATCTGAATACCTGCATAGTAAGCAGCCTTCTTCTTGTCGTCACCGGCAGTAGCGCCTTCGTTAAGACCTTTGATAAACTCGTCAATGTAAGCTGTGTCGATACCCTGACGCTCTACGAGATACTCTTTCAGACCATCTGACTGTGCCATACCCATGGCATAGCTGAGAGTGTCGATGTCGTTCTTCAGATTAGCATTTGGAGTGCCGTTACCACATGATGTGAAAGCGGCTGCAGCAATAGCGATGCATGCAGCGAATGTGAATTTCTTCATTTTTTTCTAAATTGTTTTTATTGTTAGTTTTTCGTTTTTGTCTTCGTTTACTTCACCTCTATCAGCTCTACGTCGAAGATGAGTGCTGCGTATGGAGGAATGGCACCTGCTGCGCCTGCCTCACCGTATGCAAGGTTGTAAGGTATGAAGAAGCGTGTCTTGCCACCTTCCTTCATAAGCTGCAGACCTTCAGTCCAGCCAGCAATGACTCCACCGAGTGGGAATGTAGCAGGCTCGCCACGTTGTACGCTTGAGTCAAAGACAGTACCGTCGATAAGGAATCCCTCATAGTGACACTTTACGCTGTCAGTAGCCTTTGGCGACTTACCCGTACCTTCTGTTATGACCTTATACTGTAATCCTGAGGCTGTAGTAACCACGCCTTCCTTCTTCGCATTCTCTGCGAGGAAGTTCTCGCCCTCTGCCTTCTTCTGCTTTCCTATCTCCGCAGCCTTGGCACGCTGCTGCTTCTCCTGTTCTGCAAAGAACTCCTGTGCAATCTTCTGTGCCTCTGACTGTGTCAGCTGTGTCTTACCTGCAACGCAGTCCTTGATAGCCTGTGCGAAATCGTCAATGTTCAGTTTGTCTGCGCCCATGCCCAACAACTGGCTGCCTATGCCCATGCCGAGGGCATAACTCGTCTTATCCATATTTCTAAATTGTTTTTTTATTTGCGTTTAAAAGATAATCGTACAAAATTAATCAAAAGTTTGCATTTAACACCCTGCCATGGTGCTAAATTATGTTAAGGCTGCAGTTAATTCTATAAAAAGACAACTGGCAGATAATATAAATCAAGAAAAATAACTAACTTTGCATCTTAGAATATAAACACACAAACAAAGGTCGTCCTCCACTATCGTAACTGTCGAGGTGTGGGCTCGGCGCTAATAACCGTTGTGATATGAAGAAGAAGTTAGTGGTACTTACCGGCGCTGGCATGTCGGTAGAAAGCGGACTGAGTACTTTCCGTGATGCAGGAGGCTTGTGGGACAACTATCCCGTGGAGCGCGTTGCCACCCATGAGGGTTGGGAGGCTGATCCTAATTACGTCAATGATTTCTATAACATGCTACGCGTGAAATACAAGGATGTGCAGCCATGCGAGGGCCACAAGCTGCTGGCTGAGATGGAGAAGGATTATGACGTAACCATCGTGACGCAGAATGTGGATGCACTGCATGAGGCTGCCGGCTCCACAAAGGTCATCCACCTGCACGGTGAGATGATGAAGATGTGCAGCAGCCGCGACGTTGACAATCCTCGCTATCACATCTCCCTGCCGCATGAAGGGTTCGGCGAGACAGGTCTCGAGGTGCCTCACGGCGAGAAGGCCGGCGATGGTTCGTTGCTGCGCCCGTACATCGTCTTCTTCGGTGAAAACGTACCTAACATGTACGATGCCGCACAGGTGGCACAGCAAGCCGATATCTTTATCATCATAGGCACGTCGCTAAACGTATATCCCGCCGCCGGACTCGTACAGTATGTGAAGCCCGGCATTCCCATATACCTCATTGACCCGAAGCCCGTGGCTGCAAAGGCAAACGTAACTCATCTGCAGTGCGGCGCCAGCGAGGGAGTGAGGAAGGTGATGGAGAAGATATAACCCCTCCCCTTAATCCCCTCCCGAGGGAGGGGAGGATATATGTGGTTAGAGGTGTATCTTTACAAATCGCATATACAGATTTACAATTAGTTTATACAGATAATAGATACAGATAAAAACAATTATAAACAATCGTCCCATATTCTCCCCCCTCCCTCGGGAGGGGATTAAGGGGAGGGGTTTCAATTATGAAAATACTTATCATGAACGGTCCTAACCTCAACCTCCTTGGGGTAAGGGAACCAGGAATCTACGGCGACAGCTCGTTTGAGAGCTACCTGCCGAAACTGAAGGAGCGCTACCCACAGGTTGAACTGGAGTATTACCAGAGCAACATCGAGGGTGAGATGATAAACAAACTGCAGGAGGTAGGCTTCACCTACGACGGCGTGGTGCTGAATGCCGGTGCATACACACATACCTCAGTGGCGTTGCACGACTGCATACGCTCACTGAAGTGTCCCGTCATAGAGGTGCACATCAGTAACGTACACCAGCGTGAGGAGTTCCGTCACCATTCATATCTGTCTCCTGCCTGCAAAGGCGTTATATGCGGTTTCGGACTTGACAGCTACCGACTTGCCATTGAGGGATTGTTGGGCTAAAGAGTCGCATTGTAAAATAAAAAGAAAAGCGTGAAGAAGTCTTGAAAAACTATTATAAGCAGATGGAAGACAAGAAAGCGCAAGAACGCCAAGGGGACATCCTAAAAGAAGTTTAAGTGAAGTGCAAATTATGTCGGAAGAAGAAATGGCAAAGGAAGCTGAAAGAATTCGTCAGCAGGAAAACAACAAATAAAACAAGAAATGATAGATCTGAAATCTTTAGAAAAGTATGTAATCAGGGAGTATGACAGCCGCAATCTGAAAAGTAGAGTGCGTTATAATGAATTGAACAAGGTTATCCACTTTTTTACAGAAAAGTATGGAAACAGCCTTGAATGCATGTCAAAAGGTAAGGACACATTAAAACATGAATACGAACTTGCCTTAGGAAAGAAATTGAATAGTGCTGCAAGCAGCGCATTTAATGAACTATTCAATCAATTTCAGATGCATGCAAATGAAACTATTTGTATAGATCATATACAAGAATTTTCTGTTAGTGGCAAGGATGTCAGGGACGAGACATACGTGATAGATTTGTGCGATGAAGTTCTTGGTCGGAAAGCATCACGTCAGCATCGTTTTCCTTTCTTGCTTGGTGATTCAGGAAAGAGACTTCCCGTTGATGCCTATTATGCGGAAGTGAATCTTGTAATAGAATATTGCGAGCGTCAGCATAGCGAATCTGTTCCTTTCTTTGACCGCCGATTGACCGTAAGCGGTGTAGGCCGAGGCGAACAACGCAAAATTTATGATGAGCGCCGCAAGGAAATCCTTCCCAAGCATGGCATCCGCCTCATAAACATCTCATATTCTGATTTCGAGTATGACAGTAGGAAGCGAATAGTGAGAGAATATCAGCGTGATATTCAAATTGTCAAAAATATATTGGGAGTTTAAATTGGCTCAAAATTATTGCTGTCCGATAAAACTTGAATTCTCTCGTGTACACGCGTGAGAAAAAAAAAAATGGGAAAGAACTGATGCCCTTTCCCAAAAAGTGTAAATCCGGTTTTACATTCATTACTGAAGTTAAAAATCTATTTAATCTGTACCATCTGTGGTAGGTTGAAAGATGAAAGTTCTTTGCAGGACCTCCACGAAGTGCCTGAGCACCTATGGAGCGCAAGAAAGCGTCACTGCGTGCCGAGCGGAAAGATGAAAAAGAGAAAAGAGAAAAGAGTTTTAAGTAGGTGTGCATACTTAATGAATATCAAAAATAACAAGTGTCATTATTTTGATCATTTTCCTTACACTTTGATTTTTGTAACCTTGATTTCCTTGCGATAAAATCCAGCGACGGGAAATTATTTTGAAATTCGGGCAAAATTTCACTGTTTGTAACTTACTGATAATCAGCAACGGGATTTTTCTTAAATTGTAAAAGCATACGTTTTAGGTCGTAAAAGCTATCATATTACGTTATGAAAGCTATCGTTTTACGTTATAAAAGCATAGCTTTTAGATTGTAAAAGCTATCATATTACATCGTAAAAGGTATGCTTTGACATCGTAAGTGAGGGTTCCGCCCCTAAACATACCTAAAAAAATGCCGTCAGAAACTCTATTTTGAATTTTCTGACGACGCTTCCTGTTTTGACATTTTGCAAACTAATACGTCCATCAAACTATCATTGTGTAAAGGTGGGTTCTAAAAATTCC
>DGHL01000067.1 GCA_002392645.1 Prevotellaceae bacterium UBA3849 | reverse complement strand
AAATTCAAAAATCTGACAGTGGGAATTTTTAGAACCCACCATAGATGCAAAGTTACGGCATAGGATTGTAAAAAGAGAATAAAAGATGGTAGATTTGGGAATGTTTAACACTGTATTCCCAAATTTACCATCTTTTTGCTTAATTTGTTTGCGTATGTTCAGAATAATATGAGTACCTTTGCAGCAGAATTAAGCAGAGATATAAAAACAAGATAAACAAACATGAAACTTACAAACCAACTTGAGCATTACGAGGGCTTCATCTGGAAGCGAGAAATTAACGTGCGTGACTTCATTCAGCACAACTACACTCCTTACGAGGGCGACGAGTCTTTCCTTGCCGGACCTACGGAGCGCACGCTGAAGATATGGAACATCCTGACTGAGATGTTCAAGACTGAGCGCGAGAAAGGCGTGTATGACGCTGAGACTAAGAAGCCTCAGACGCTCACCACATACGGTCCTGGATATATCAGCAAGGACGATGAGGTGATTGTTGGTTTGCAGACTGACGCTCCGCTGAAGCGCGGCATATTCCCTAAGGGCGGCATACGCATGGTCGAGACTGCACTGCAGTCATACGGCTTCAGCCTTGACCCTGAGACAAAGATGGTTTACACCAAGCACCGCAAGACTCACAACGCAGGTGTGTTCTCAGCATACACAAAGGAGATACGTGCGGCTCGCCACTCACACATCATAACCGGTCTGCCTGATGCCTACGCTCGCGGACGCATCATCGGCGACTACCGCCGCATTGCACTCTATGGCATTGACAACCTGATAGAGGAGAAGAACCGCTTCATGGACCGCCTCGACGTTCAGGAACTTTCAGAAGAGATAATCCGCCAGCGCGAGGAAGTGGCTGAGCAGATACAGGCTCTCAACGATTTCAAGAAGATGTGTGCCGACTACGGTTTCGACGTAAGTAAGCCGGCAAAGAACGCACGCGAAGCCGTGCAGTTCGTTTACTTCGGCTACCTCGGTGCAGTGAAGGACCAGGACGGCGCTGCCATGTCAATAGGACGTATCTCTACATTCCTCGACATATTCATTGAGACCGACCTCAAGAACGGCACCCTTACCGAGCAGGAGGCACAGGAGCTCATTGACCAGATGGTGATAAAGCTGCGCATAGTACGTTTCCTGCGCACACCAGAATATAACGACCTCTTCTCTGGCGACCCTGTATGGGTTACTGCATCAGAGGGTGGTATGGGCATTGACGGACGCACACTGGTTACAAAGACCTGTTTCCGTATGCTCCATACACTGGAGAACCTCGGTCCGGCACCAGAACCAAACCTCACCGTGCTGTGGAGCGAGCGCCTGCCAGAGCCTTGGAAGCGCTACTGCGCCAAGATGTCTGTAAAGACCTCTGCCATACAGTATGAGAACGATGACCTCATGCGCCCTGACTACGGTGACGACTACGGCATAGCATGCTGCGTGTCACCTATGAAGATAGGTAAGCAGATGCAGTTCTTCGGAGCGCGTGCCAACCTCGCCAAGTGTCTGCTCTACGCCATCAACGGCGGTAGGGATGAGAAGAACGGCGAGCAGGTAGCTCCTGGTTTCGCACCTATCACAAGCGAATACCTTGACTATGATGAGGTGATGGAGAAGTTCGAGCAGATGATGCGCTGGCTTGCCAAGACCTATGTCAACGCACTGCAGATAATACACTACATGCACGACAAGTACGACTATGAGGCATTTGAGATGGCTCTGCACGACGGTGACGTTGAACGCACACGTGCTACGGGCATAGCAGGCCTCTCAATAGTCACCGACTCACTTGCCGCCATCAAGTATGGCAAGGTAAAGGTGATACGCGATGAGCGCGGACTCGCCGTTGGTTTCGAGAACACAGGCTATGTACCTTTCGGTAATAACGACGACAACACCGACCGCATAGCACTCATGGTGACAGAGAAGTTCATGGAGTACCTGCGCCAGCACCAGACATACCGCAACGCTAAGCCTACACAGTCATTGCTCACCATTACATCTAATATAATGTATGGTAAGTTCACAGGTGCCACACCTGACGGACGTGAGGCATGGGTACCGTTCGCACCAGGTGCAAACCCAATGAACGGCCGCGACACTCGCGGTGCAGTGGCAGCACTGGCATCGGTTGCAAAACTGCCTTTCCAGCACTCACACGACGGCATCAGCTATACCTTCGCCATATCACCTTCAACACTGGGCAAGGACAGCGACACACAGATAGACAACCTCGTGAACCTCATGGACGGCTACTTTACACCAGACGGCGGACATCACCTCAACGTCAACGTCTTTGACCGCGACCTGCTGGTTGACGCCATGGAGCACCCAGAGAAGTATCCACAGCTCACCATCCGCGTGTCAGGCTACGCCGTAAACTTCGTGAAGCTTACCCGCGAGCAGCAGCTCGACGTGTTGAGCCGCACCATCAACCACAAGATCTAAGGCATGTGACCGAAAGAACTGATAGTATGCACCGAAGGTTTAGCTCGACGGCCCGAAGGGGAAAGTCAAAGAAAACGAAAAGATGACATTGCTCTCCCTCGCGAAACGAGGGAGTCGGAGGGAGTTCGTCAACCCACGTTTAAAGTTTAAAATTACGGTGGGAATTAATAGAACCCACCTATATATAGCTGGCTTTGGGGCACACCTTATATTATAGGCGTGCCCCAAAGTATTTTTTTACGAATAACTTGCACAATCCAATAAAAAAGCGTAAATTTGCAAGCGGAATGAAAAAACCAAAACAAGATATGAAAACGCTAAACAATTTATGCCTCGCAATTTGTGCAAGGCAACGCCACATGGCGATTCTCTTTACAGTTTTAATAGCCCAGGCTCTTCTGTTTTCGTTGACGGCAACGGCGCAGAGGCAGGTGATAAACCTTAAGAACTGGGAGTTCTCACACGACAAGGAATCATGGGAGCAGGTGCAGATACCTCACGACTGGGCCATCAGCGGACCGTTTGACAAGAAGTGGGACCTGCAGACGGTACGCATAGTGCAGAACGGCGAGAAGGTAGCTACTGAGAAATCGGGCCGCTCGGGTTCGCTGCCATGGATAGGCAAGGGATACTATAAGTGCACAGTCCGTAGTTCACAGTTCAATGTGCAGGATGCTGTGGCTATGCTGCAGTTTGACGGTGCCATGTCAGAGCCTACCGTATATGTCAATGGAAAGAAGGCTGGCTACTGGGCATACGGCTACAATGCCTTTCGCCTCGATATTACCGACTTGCTGAAGAGCGGTGACAACCTGATAGAGGTGGAACTGCAGAACCTGGAGGAAAGCAGCCGCTGGTATCCTGGTGCCGGACTGTATCGCCCCGTTGAACTGGTACTTACGCCAAAGACGCATATAGACCCTTGGGCTACGTCGGTACGCACCATGGGACTCAAGGAGGGCGTTGACAACCACGGTCGCACAGAACCACAGGCTACCATAGCATACGAAACAAAGATTGTGGCACCGGCAGGCGACGTGGCTTGTGTAGTGGAGGTGCTCAACGACAAGGGATTCATGGAGGCTGGCAGTCACTTTGACTTGCCTGCCAATGGTGTTATAAAGACCGAACTGACACTGAGCAAGCCAAACCTGTGGTCGCCGGAGTCACCTTATTTATATAAGGTACGCACAAGGTTGTTCCGTAACCATAAGATTATAGACGAAACGATAACCAACCTCGGCGTGCGCACCGTCAGCGTAAGCAAGGACGGTGGTTTCCAGCTTAACGGAGTGACACGCAAGATACAGGGCGTATGCCTGCACCACGACCTCGGTCCACTCGGTGCTGCCATCAACAAGGCTGCGCTCATACGTCAGGTGAAGTTGATGAAGGAGATGGGATGCGACGCCATACGTACGTCACACAACATGCCTTCCACATGGCAGATGGACGTCTGCGACTCGCTCGGCATGATGGTCATGGCAGAGAGCTTCGACATGTGGATATATCCTAAGTGTAAGAACGGCTACGCACGCTTCTTTAAGGAGTGGGCAGAGAAAGATATCACCAACCTCGTGCTCAACCACCGCAACCACCCGTCAATCGTGATGTGGAGCATAGGCAACGAGATACCAGAGCAGGGCGACAAGAACGCCGGTGTGGAATGGTCAACAAGACTGCAGAACCTGTGTCATGAGCTCGACCCAACCCGCCCTGTCACTCAGGGCTTGGACCGTGCAGACAATGCCATGGCAAGCGGCGTGATGGGGTTGATGGACGTACCGGGCATCAATTACCGTACGCAGAAGTACGACAAGGCTTTCCACACCACAGGCCACGGATTTATCTTGGGCAGCGAGACGGCAAGTACCGTCAGTTCGCGAGGTGCGTATAAGTTGCCGTATGTAGCGAGCAACCGCGCCGTATATAAAGACGGACAGTGCTCGGCATACGAGACGGAGTGGTGCCCATGGAGTAACCTGCCAGAGGTGGACTTTGAGGATATGGACGACCTACCATACACCATAGGTCAGTTCGTATGGACCGGCATAGACTATTTGGGAGAGCCTACTCCATACGATGAATATTGGCCAAGCCGCTCATCATACTTCGGCATCTGCGACCTTGCAGGACTGCCAAAGGATCGTTACTACCTCTATCGCTCTGTATGGAACAAGAAGGAGCACACGCTGCACGTTGCTCCACACTGGAACTGGGGCAAGGACATGATAGGCAAGGTAGTGCCCGTTCAGGTCTTCAGTGACTATGATGAGGCTGAGCTTTTCGTTAACGGCAAGAGCCAGGGTCGCGTCAAGAAGAACAAGAAGGTTAACCGCGACGCGCAGGGCAATCAAATCACCGGCACCGAGGCTGCCAACCCTAACCGCGGCAACTGGGACGCAAAGGAGAATACGGGCAATTCGCCAAATCTTGACCGCTACCGTCTGCGCTGGATGAACGTGAAGTATGAGCCAGGCGAGATAAAGGTGGTGGCTTACGACAAGAACGGTGATGAGGCTATGACAAAGATAGTGCGCACGGCTGGTGAGCCAAGCGAACTGTCACTGACATGCGACCGCTCTGTAATCAAGGCTGACGGTGAGGACTTGTGCTATGTTACCGTAAGCATGACCGATGAGGATGGCAACTTCTGTCCGCTGGCAGACGACCAACTGACATTCGAGGTAGAGGGCGAAGGCGAATTCAAGTGCGTCTGCAACGGCGATGCTACGTCGCTCGAACCATTTACAAAGCCTACGATGAAACTCTTCAATGGTCAACTCGTGGTTACAGTAAAGAGTACCACCACGCCGGGCAAGATGACGCTGAAGGTGCGCCGTCCTGCTACGTCGCAGAAGACAAAGAAGCAGGCATTCGTAAGCAATGAGATAGAGTCAAGCATAGAAATCACGACAAAGTGATGCCACTAAATTAGCATGCAGCGCAGATGTCAAGCGCAAGCACCGCTGATATTACGAAAAACGACCGCTCGGCAAAGCTGAGCGGTCATTTTTAGTTTTGACGCAGATTGAATCGTTAAATAAAACGAGTTAAAAGTAAAGTTCCTTAATAGGCCTTGCAGGTTAGCAATGTAAATATTAATTTTGCGTCATGAATCAGAATTTCAATACCTTGAAGTTGACTTTGCAGTTAAGGCTGAAAATGCTTTGCCGTATGTTCAGTCTTGGAGGAATGGTCTTTGGTATCATTATGGTATCATTAATGGGTTCGCTGCTGTTTACTGCCTATATCAGCACCAATAGATACGCTACATTATTCATAGCAATCCTTATACTGTTTATTACAGACGGTAAAAGGGGAGATAAGAGGTTCCTGGCGCTTACCTTTGCGAAACCGAGATATGTGATGATGGAAGACTATGTGGTCCTTAGCTTGCCTTTCCTCATAGTATGTATGCTAAAGGGCGAATGGTGGCAGATGATGGCAATAACGTCGGCAGCCCTTATTCTTCCATGTCTGCATGGCAAAAGGTTCAGGGCAGAACTGCGTGTTCCCTTGCCTTTCATGTATCGCGGTGGTATAGATTTGTTGTATTCCATCAGAGTAATATGGTGGTTGTATCCATGTATATTGACAGGTGCGGTTATGGGAGTGGTTTATGATAACATAAACCTGTCAATAGTATGTACGATGCTGTGGACGCTCTTTATGTGTATAAGCATGAGAGACCCTACTCCTTTGGCATTGAATTATGGTGGACTGCGTCCGTTCATTATTGAGAATGTTAAGATGGCGGTACAAGGTGCGGTAATATGGATTGCTCCATTGCTTGTGGTGCTTTACTTTGGAGGAGAAGGAATATCATTACCAGCCCGATTATTGTTGAGTGGAGTTATTTCGGTTACTGCCTGCGTATTTATGAGATATGTAGTTACTAATACATTCTTTGTCGTTTTCAATGTCCTCATGCTTGCATTCCTATATGGGTTCTCCGTTTTCTGCTTGTGGGGATATCCTATGCAGATAATTGTCATTTTCACTTATATAGTACTTTCAAAGAACAAATACAGCCGCTTATGGAATTAATGCATATAAATAATGTATCAAAAAGATATGGTGAGTTGGAGGTGTTGAGTGATGTCAACTTGGATTTCCAACAAGGTGTAATATATGGTTTCGTAGGTGAAAATGGTGCAGGCAAGACAACATTGTTTAATTGTATTATGGGACTGACGGACTACCAGGGTGAAGTGACGCATGCAAAGGACTTGTCTATTGGCTATATGCCGGCAGAAGCTTACTTCTATCCTCTGATAACGGCGAAGGAACACATTGAGTTCTGTGTGAGGGCAAAGGGTATGTCGATAGAAGAGGAAGAAATACAGCGACTGAATCAAGTATTTGAACTACCGTTGAATCGCTTCGCCTCACGTTTTTCCACAGGAATGAAGAAAAAGCTTGCGTTCATGACACTGCTATTACAAAAGAACGCCCTGATGATTCTTGACGAGCCCTTCAACGGAGTAGATCTTAAAGGATGCATCAATATGCGCAACATAATAAAGGAAGCTAAGGCTGATGGAAAGACTTTCATTATTTCGTCACACCAGATATCAGCATTACGTGAGATTTGCGATAGTATAGACTTCCTTTGTCAACATTCGATAAAGAAACGCTACAAAGATGAATCGGTGGAGGAGATAGAGGAGGATATTCTGAAAATGATTTAGTAAACACATTATGCCAAATACAATGTAAAAGCATATCTTTCTCAGAATAAATTCAGTGAATTTGCAGAGTAATTTCACTGAATTTGCAGAGTAATTTCACTGAATTTACTTTTAATACCCTATGCTTTTATATGGAAAATACATAGCAGTATAGTAGGAACAGATGCCATGTGACTGCCAATTTGACCGACGGAAAGTTTAACAAAGTATTCGTAAGGTTAAAAACTCAGGCGGAAAGTTTAAGGAAGTTTACAGGAGTTTAAAATCACTGACAGCCTGGCACATAGGCACAGAGATTGCAATAATGTAGGCAAAGGCAAACGAAAAGAGGCAACGTATGGAAAGAGCCCCAATGAAGTAGCCCGTAACATGTCTAACTAAATTTATAGGAGGTTTTATTATGTTACCTACAATGTATTCAAACAACAACAATTGGATTCCTTCAATCTTTAACGACTTCTTTGCAGACCCTTGGGTACCGTCAAAGATAGCAGGTACGGCTCCGGCTATTAACGTCAGTGAGGACAACAAGGAGTATAAGGTGGAGGTTGCTGCACCTGGCATGACGAAGGATGACTTCAAGATCAACGTGGCAAACGATGAACTTGTGATATCCATGGAGAAGAAAGCCGACTCGAAGGATGAGGAAAAGGATAAGAAATACCTGCGTCGCGAGTTCAGCTACAGCAAGTTTGAGCAGCATCTGACACTGCCTGACAATGTAGAGCGCGACAAAATCTCTGCAGGTATGAACGACGGCGTGCTGACTATCGACATACCAAAGATGACGGAGGAAGAGAAAGCGCAGGAGATGCACTATATAGAAATTAAATAAGAGATAAAATCAGGATAGTGCAAAGATAGATATCGTAACGACAATTCTTGCTTGTAAGTGAGAATTGTCGTTTTTAGTTTTTTTGATTTTGTAATTTCGACAAAGCACTTTTTTACGTTTTGTCACTTTCTTGCCCTTTTTTCTGTAGTTTTGTTTCGGTTTCTCGAAAAAAAAATGTAATTTTGCATTTCCAAAAAAATAAATAACAAACCAAACAACAATAACGAAGAAAAAATGTTCAAGAATTTCAACGGCATCCATCTTGTAGATGCATACCACAAGATGCGCCAGGAGAAAAAGAGTCATCCTTCAAGGGTGATGAAAAAAACCTTAGAGGCAGTCATCGTGGCTGTCATAACACTCATACTGTGGAACCTTCCTTCCACGGCCTTCGGCATAGAGGGACTCAACGTGGTGCAGCAGCGCATCATAGCCATCTTTGCCTTTGCCACGTTGATGTGGATTATGGAGGTAGTGCCTTCATGGGCTACGTCGGTAGCCATCATCGGCGCCATGCTGCTTTTCTGCAGTGATTCGGGTATTAAGTGGATGTGCGACCCAGAAGAAGTAGGCGAACTTCTATCATACAAGAGCGTAATGGCATGTTTCGCAGATCCTGTCATCATGCTGTTCATCGGTGGCTTTATCCTTGCCATAGCAGCAACGAAGACTGGTCTGGACGCTCAGTTGGCAAAGACGTTGCTGAAGCCTTTCGGCACGAAGAGCGACAACGTGTTGCTGGGCTTCCTGCTCATCACCGGCTTGTTCTCAATGTTTGTCAGCAACACAGCCACGGCAGCCATGATGCTCACCTTCCTTACACCGGTGTTCAAGCAGTTGCCACCAGAAGGTAAGGGACGCATTGCGCTGGCACTGTCTATACCTATAGCAGCCAACCTCGGTGGTATGGGTACTCCTATCGGTACGCCACCTAACACAATAGCGCTGAAATACCTCAACGACCCAGAGGGACTTAACCTCGGCATAGGCTTCGGTCAGTGGATGCTCTTCATGGTGCCGCTCGTAGTCGTATTGCTGTTCCTCGGTTGGGTGTTGCTGCGCAAGTTCTTCCCGTTCTCACAGAAGACTATCGAACTGAAGATAGAGGGTGGCATGAAGCGCAACAAGCACACATACATAGTGATTGCCACGTTCTTCATTACCGTACTGCTGTGGCTGCTCGATACCGTTACTGGCATCAACAGCTATACCGTGGCACTGATACCATTCGTGGTATTTGCCCTTACGGGAGTGATAACACGTAAGGACCTTGAAGAAATCAACTGGTCGGTAATCTGGATGGTAGCCGGTGGCTTCGCCCTTGGCTACGGACTGAATGCCTCAAAACTTGCAGAGCGTGCGGTGGAGAGCATACCGTTCGGTGACTTCTCGCCAATCCTCATACTCGTGCTCTCAGGTCTTATCTGCTATGCGCTGAGTAACTTTATCAGTAACTCTGCCACGGCGGCTCTGCTTATGCCAATCCTTGTGGTGGTATGTACGGCAATGGGCGACAAGCTCGACGCCATCGGTGGCACATCTACGGTGCTCATCGGCGTGGCAGTTGCAGCGTCAAGTGCCATGGTGCTCCCAATCTCTACACCGCCAAACGCATTGGCGTATGCCACAAACCTCGTAGAACAGAAGGATATGGCAAAGATGGGACTCATCATTGGTATAATATCCATGTTGCTGGGGTACGCACTGCTTTACTTCGTAGGTCAGGCACACTTGATTTAATGTAAATAGTAATGTATAAGGTATAATGCAAAAAAAAGTATGATTACGCGATAGTAATCATACTTTTTTTTGTTTTACCAGACGTTCAAAGGAGGTTTCTTACTTTTGCAGATGATTCCAAAGGATGTGGCAGTGCGGCTTGCAAGTAACTACATGCTCCTGTCGTCAGGTAGGTTTATCATTGCCGTAAACTTTTCAAGGTCTTCCTGTGCCAATGGCGGCACTCCCTCCAACGGATAGCTGATGCCCAACTCCTTATATTTATATACCCCCATGGTATGATATGGCAGCAGGTCAATGCGCTCTATGATATCCTTGTAGCCGCTAAGAAACTGCGCCACGCCTTTTACGTGTTCATCGTCGGCAGTGCGTCCAGGCACTAATACGTGGCGCACCCATATAGGCTTGCCAATCTCTTTCAGGTGGTCAAACCACTTTCTGTTGTTGTTTCGACTGATGCCGGTGTAGCTTTTGTGCAGGATGTCATCGGCAGTCTTAATGTCGAGCAATACGAGGTCGCAGTAATCCATCACGCTCAGTGCCTCGTCGGTATATATTGCTCCGCTGGTATCGATGGCGGTATGCAGTCCTTCCTCCTTACATAGGCGCAGGAACTCTCTTACAAAGCGGGGCTGCATCAGCGGTTCGCCTCCGCTGACGGTCACGCCACCCTTCCTTATGAAATTGCGGTATTTCAGCACCTCCTGCAGCAGTTGCTCCGGAGTCCATTCATACTGAGCCTTGGCATGTGCATCCCATGTGTCGGGATTATGACAAAACTCGCAGCGCATGGGGCATCCCTGCATGAATGCAATGAAGCGAATGCCGGGTCCGTCGAGTGTGCCGAAGCTTTCAAGCGAGTGAATACGTCCTATAATTTCGTTGCTTTCCATATAGGTGGGATCTGAAAATCCCCACGATTTAAATTAGTCAATTATATGAATATCATTATGTCATATTTTTGTTTTCTTTCAGTACAAACTGTTAGCTTCCGCGGTCACATAGCCCGCTATGCTTCCTTATCAGCTAACATTTTGCCCTTGAAACAAATTCAAAAATCTGACAGTGGGAATTATTAGAACCCACCTTTACCGTATTCACACAACTACATAAAAAAGCGAAGATACAAGAATAGAAAGTTTATCCATGCATCTTCGCTG
>DGHL01000094.1 GCA_002392645.1 Prevotellaceae bacterium UBA3849 | reverse complement strand
AAATTCAAAAATCTGACAGTGGGAATTTTTAGAACCCACCTTATGAAAAAAGAACAGGGACCGTATCTCACGACACAGTCCCTGAATAACCTAAAAATATTACAAAATCATATCATTTAAAAAAAAATCATTTATCTTTCATGAGATTAATAACCAGGATTCTGCATGGCCTTCTTCTGCTCGGCAGAGAGATTAGAGCCATCAGAGTTCTGCAACATGTCGAGGAATGTCTGTGGTATTGGGCGCAGCTCATGCTTGCCAGCCTGAATACCAGATGCCTCTGGGTTGAAAGCCTTGGCACGCTTTACGAGCAGACCTGCGCGTGACAACTCTTCCCAACGATTCCACTCACCAAGAAGCTCACGGGTACGCTCGTTGAAGATGAAGTTAAGCATGCGCTCGTAGTCACCAGTGCAACCAAGTTCTGCCAATATAGCTTCGTCCTCAGCAGGTAGCTCTGTGTAGCTTGCAATCTGAAGATCGGATGCAGCGGTAGTCTCTTCAATACCTGTTGACAGATAGTAAGTGTTCTTGTTGAGGTTTGACATTTTGAAGGCTTCGCCCATAGTCAGAGACTTGGTATGGCCTTTATCATCCAGACCTGTACAGTTAGACTTATTAGAAGATAATGTATTATCAGCGTCGCCACCTGCTGACGTCGTAAATGACATAGAACCATCTGTGTAGTAACTACGATCCTCCTTTGCCTTCCACTGAGCACGTGCACGCAGAATATTTACAGTCTCAATAGCCTCCTGATACTGTCCGAGACGAACCTGAGCCTCTGCCTTTACAAGGTATGTCTCACCAGTACGAGCCATAATAACATCACGGTGTGCATCACCCTTTTCAGCAGTACGTGTACCATCGGCTGTTTTGTTAATACCGCAGAACACATTAGACGTTGATGTCTTGCCACTTGTTCCGTAGTTGTACAAAACATACTCTTCGTTCATGAACAGAGGGAAAGCATTTGGCACCCACTTGCCTGTTTCAGGATTCACAAATGTATGAATCTGAGCACCTCTTCCGAACGTACCGTAAGGCTCACCGTCGAAACGTCTGTCACTTTTCTTATTGAGGATAAAGATTATGCCCTCATCACCTAATTCTGGTACCTGTGAAACATCAATACCGTTATCGTTAGCCACCTTTTCACGATCATATACAGTGACTTTCTTTGGTTCACCTTTTTCGTCTCGAACTACATTTCCATGCTCATCTGTAAGGTCAATCTGCTTCGTAGCGGCTATGTTATTCAAACCATATACAGTCTTGAATGTTTTCCACATACGGGCATCATTCACATTGTCAAAAACAGAATATGCATATTCTGTAGGACGACAACGCTGGAAATCCATCTCACCAATGTATGCACCACGTTTAACCCATGCCCCAGAGAAATTAGAGAACTGTGGTGAGAAGTAGTTGTAGGTACGGTTACCAAAGCGGCCTACAGTAGAAGCATCACCATTATGCTCAGCACACATCAAGATTTCAGACAGGCCTTCGTTTGCGCAATTGATACCTGTCCACTTTGCATAAAGATCAGCGTAGTCTTTTGCCAATGGACATGCCGCAATAACTTCATCACAAAGTGCAATTACACGATTCAGATCCTCTGTTTTATTATATGCACTGTTCCAATCACTGCAACGCTCTGACTGACGGAACAACAAAGCCTTCGCAAGGAAGTGAGCGGCTGTATATTTCGTCCATGTGCCATTACCACGCCACTTGCTCGTAGGCAGATAATTATATGCTTCCTCAAAATCAGCAATCACCTGATTTAAGGTCTGCTCAGCCGTAGAACGTGTATAGTCTTTCTTGATTTTACTATTGGCTGCCTCTGTCTGTATTACAACTCCACCATACTGTGCAAACAGACGATAGTAGTTGTAACCGCGCAGGAAATGAGCTTCACCTATAACCTTGTTACGCGTTTCAGGATCACTGAGGTTTCCTGATTTTGAAAGAACGAGGTTAGCAGTAGATATACCGTAATACATCTGGTCCCACAATGCTGACACACCAGGGCAGTTCTTATTAGCTGCACCAAGCGCAGGCGTACAGTCAAGAGGGTTCAAGCGGCTGTCATACGTATTCCAAGGCTCTGCAGTAAGGTCCGCACCATTGGTAAACTCGTCACAACCGTACAGAGTAACACCATAAGCCCATTCGTATCCGAAATGCCAACGAATGTTAGCATACAAGCCAGCAGCCATCTGCAATGCTCCCTCCTCTGTTTCCAGCAGTTTGTCAGTGTAAAGATGACTAGCGTCCTCTGACAAGAAGTCATTGCCACAAGAACTCAGGCTCATCGCAGCACAGAGTGACAATGCGCCACAAACTATTTTATTTTTTATATGTTTCATATCTTTATATATCAAATATTATTAATTAATTATTAGAAATCGACAGAAAGTCCCATCGTGAAGCCACGGTTGTAGTATGTCCAACCTGTATCAAGGTCCATGAAATCAACTGAAGAGTAGAGCATACCGAGGTTCTTTCCCTGTATATAGACTTTTGCAGCACTGATACCAAGTTTGTTGCACAAGTTCTTACACAAGTTGTAGCCCAGTGAGAGATTACGAATCTTTATATATGAAGCATTCTTGAAACCTAACAAACCTGAGTACTTGTCGCCGCCCGCAGTGCTGTAAACCGGCTTTTGCCATTCTGCACCTGTATTGTCAGGTCTCCAATAGTCAATCTCACGCTGCTGATACATACCAAACTGGCCTTCGCCACCTGTGCTAACCATATACTTGAAACGTCCCTGGAGTTCAATAGTAAGCTCCAAACCTTTCCAACTAAATGTATTTGACCAGCCCATCGTCACACGTGGATTTTGGTTACCAAGTATTACACGGTCTTCTCCGTCAATCTTGTAGTCACCGTTCTGATCAACAGGTCTTACGCAACCTGCAGTGAATTTCTCGCCGTTAGCATTGAACTTAGCCATTTCTTCTGCATCGCTCTCCTGCCATATACCTGCATTCTCATAACCATAATGTATAGCTATAGACTCACCAATAAACCATCCATTGGCAACATCATCAACCTTGCCATTAGAAAGTTCCTCAATCTTATCTTTCTGCCAAGCGAAGTTGAAATTAGAATTCCATGTAAAGTCTTTTGTCATTACAGGAATAAGATTCAATGTCAGTTCCAAACCTTTATTACTGGTCTTACCAATATTTGCCATCATTGCAGGATATCCACTAAGTGAAGGAACAGCCATTCTCATCAAAAGGTCTTTTGTTGTTGATGTGTACAAATCAAGTGTACCACCAATACGGCCCTTGAGGAAGCTGAAATCTACACCAAAGTTCCACTGTGTTGTCTTTTCCCATTTCAGATTCTTATTAGGCATCAGATTTGAACCTGAAGAATAATAAGGTTCGTTTGTTACAAGTATCTGGGAATTACCTGTACTGAACGGCATCCAATAACTACTGATGACTCCAAGTGTTCCATACGAGTCAACTGCAGAGTTACCTGTAACACCTACGCCCATACGTACTTTCAACTGATCAATCCAACTTACATCCTTCAGGAAGTCTTCTTGCTCCATGCGCCATCCAAGAGCCATAGATGGGAAGAAATCCCACTTGTTACCCTCTGCGAGTACGCTTGAGCCATCCCATCGTGCAGATGCAGTAAGTAGGTATCGGTCACGGAAAGAGTAATTCACACGAGCCATGTAAGAAGCAAGAGTATTTTCAATCAAACCAGTACTCATGCTTGCCTTGTTATCTTTATTAGAAATATCTACAGAACCCATGTTATTCCACAGGAATGATGGCAAAGGAATTCGCTCTGAACCCATGCCACTTTCCTCAACATTTCTCTTTGATGCAGACTGCAGGAAAGTGAAACCAAGGTTATGCTCTCCAAATTCCTTATTAAAGAGAATCATGTTGTCAAGTGTCCAAGCAAAAGTACGTCTGTCGCTACGATTAGCAAGGTTGTTGCCTCCGCCACGTGCAGCTGATGATTTGTCAATGAAATAACCTCTACGATAGAACTGGAAGTCTGGACCGTATTGTATCTTATACTGCAGTCCCTGCAGAGGCTCCCATATCTTGCCGAAGTCAATTTGCCCATAGAAGCTACCCAATGCACGGAAAGTCTGACGATTGTCGGTTGACTTATTCCATTCATCCATTATGGTATAAGTATTCGCTGTAGGACCACCAGGGTAATCTATTATTCTTCCTAATCCATCGTATGGAAGAGCATAACGCAATATGCTTTTTGCTGCGCCATAGATATCTGTAGGACCAGAGTTGCTAGATTGTCCTAAACGAGAAAAACCATACTTTTGTTCACTGTAGCTTGCATTGAATGAACCGCCAGCCTTAAACCAAGGTTTTGCCTGAATGTCAGCTGTAGCAGATAAAGTATAGCGCTCATAGCCTTGTCCTTTCTGTGTACCTTTATTATTCAAGTATCCAAAAGAAACGCCTCCAGCTACGTTCTTTGCGCCACCACGTGCACTTATATTATGCTCATGAGTAACACCTGTACGTGTTACAAAGTTTGTCCAATCAGTGTCTGTAACTTTTGAACCATCCCAAATCTGATGGTTTTCGTCCCAACCCTTTTCTACGTTGGCCCAAGCTACCTCATCATCTGAGAAATAGTCGTGGTCCTGCACATACGTGGGCTGATCTCCAGGAGTGAATTTACTAGGATCAGAGTTGTACTTAGCCCAACGACGCCATGTGATATAATCACTTGCACTCATTGATGGACTTTTGTCTATAATCTTCTCGAAGGTCACGGTTCCACTATAATTGAGTTGGGTTTTGCCCTCCTGACCGCGCTTTGTGGTAATGAGAA
The DNA here is from genome assembly GCA_002392645.1 of Prevotellaceae bacterium UBA3849. GTDB lineage: Bacteria > Bacteroidota > Bacteroidia > Bacteroidales > Bacteroidaceae > Prevotella. The sequence goes on along the minus strand of DGHL01000094.1, from coordinate 13,118 downwards.
CGACACCATTGGCACCGCGGCTACCGTAGATCGCAGTAGAAGATGCATCCTTCAGAATGTCGATAGACTCAATGTCACGTGGATTGAGAGTCTCGATACCGCCTGACTGAAGAGGTACTCCATCAACAACATAAAGAGGCTTGCTTGAAGCGTTCAGAGAACGACGACCACGAATCAATATATTACCGATTTCACCTGGGCGCTCGTTTGACGTGATGTCCACACCTGCTGCCTTGCCCTGCAATGCCTCGAAAGCATTAGATACGGGCTTCATGTTTAGTTCCTTTTCGCCTACTCGAGTCAAGGCACCCGTCACGTCGCTCTTGCGCTGTACGCCGTAACCTACGACTACGACTTCGTCAAGCAGCTGCTTGTCTTCCTCAAGAGTGATGTTGAGATTGCTGCCTGGGGCTAATGTCTGAGTACGGAAACCGATGTAAGAGACCTCAAGTTTTGAGTCTCCTGGTACGTTGTTTAACGTAAAATTACCGTCTAAGTCGGTTACAGTACCTGTTGACGAGCCTTTGACTACGACGCTTGCGCCGATAACCGGTTCACCGGTAGCGTCAACAACCTTGCCTTGTACTTTGCTCTGTGCCATTGCCACGGTAGATGATACCGCTACGATGGCAAGCAGAAGAAGACGTTGCCACTTGGCATGGCGTCTTTTCAGGTTAGTTTGTTTACTTTCCATGTTTTTGTTTTTGTTAATTAGTAAATGTTTGTAAGTAGTTATGATTAATTTTTGTATGCTTTTTGTTATAAGTTAATTTTTTCTGTTGTGTTAATTTTTTCGTTGTGCTTATCCTGATGAAAACAATCTAATTACCTATAAAAGCATTTTTCCTATTACTAACCAATTCTACCAACTAACTTAACGTATGTCTGAATTTATTTATGCAGTGAATAATATAGTTTCTTTTCGTTGTATGCATCTGTAGTCCGTGAGAACCAGAATACGGGTGCAAAGTTACTTATTTATTTAAAAACGTTGGGTTCGGAAAATCGTCAATTTACATATTTTTTTTCGTCAGGCATGAAAAAAAACAGACTAAATAGTTTGTCACCTTATATATTTTATATAAATTTGCAATAGAAAGCTAAACAATCACTAATGTTACGAAAAACAACACTCGCTATTACCTTGTACATTGCGACGGCAATCAATATGCTGGCGCAGGATTATGCCGTAACTCGCAGAGTCAGTTCTGCCGACGGCATGTCAAACGACTTCGTGACCGAACTCGCCATCGACGGGCAGGGATATGTGTGGACTGCCACGGAAGCTGGCGTGAACAGGATAAGTGGTAATACATGTCAGACCTTCATGGTTACCGAGTGGCCTCCGAAGGATAATTTCCTCACCATGACCAATAATCTCAGGCTGTTGCCAGGACAGGAGAATAAGAATATCTTCGGAATGAAGATTACCGCCCTCAGGTGGCATAAGCCTACCAACCAGATGCTGATTGGAACGGAGGTCGGCTTGGTGGTGTATGACTGCAAGAAGGGAACGGTGAGGTACGTATCCTTCAACGACGGTATTATAAGGTCGAGCATAGAGGATATTGCGCTTGCTGCAAACGGTGTCTGGCTGGTGTATGGAAACGGCAAGGTGCAGCGCCTTGACTGCAGCAAACTGACCCTTAGCAACGTCAACATAAAGCAGAATATAACAGCAAACTGTGGCATAGACTGCGGAAACGGCATGCTGATACTGGGCCATAACAAGCGCGGCATCAGTTTGGTGAATACCAAGAACGGACAGGTTAGACGCTTCATGCACAAGGATGGCGACCCACTGACCCTGCCGGGAAACAACGTCAGGAAGATCATGAAGGATTCTTCGGGCAGGATATGGGTAGGCACAGACCACGGCGTGGCACTTTTCAACATAAGTAAGGGCACCTTTGCCAAGGTGCAGATAGGCACGGGAGGCTATGACGCCAACGTGTATGACATATACCAGATGCGCGACGGTATGCTGTGGGTGGCAAACGACATGGGCGGCATATTGGTGATGGACCCCGAGCAAGACCCGGAGAAGGGCGTGATGCGCTACAATAACACGCAGGTGATACTGTCGTCTATCAATGCGAGAGCCTTGCTGCAGGATGAATACGGCAACGTGTGGGTTGGTAACCACAGTACCGGCGTTGACTTTATCAGTGCCGGGAAACCAGAGTTCAACATATATGATTTCCTGAATTCCGCTACACCGGCAAGCCCCAGCAATCAGCATATAGTATATTCCATAGCGCCGGCGAAGGGTGGCGGACTGTGGCTGGCTGGCGATACTGAACTGGTTTTGTGGCGTGACGGCGAGATAAGGCAGAGATGGTCTAATGCAAGCTATACGCAACGCAGGTTTGCCTTCCCTCGCTGTATAATGTCAGACAGCAAGGGCCGCGTGTGGATAGGCATAGACGATAATGGCGTGTCGTGCTTCACACAGGCTACGGGCTCGTTCAAATCCATAGACATAGGGCATAGCGACTGCGACATACACTCCTTTGCAGAGGACAGCGAGGGACGTATATGGATAGGCAGTGAGTTCGGCGTATGCTCCTACACCGACGATGGTGGGGTGAGAGACGAGAAGATAGTCAACAAGGTCACGCGCAACGGCATCGTGACGTCATTTCTCTGGCTGAGAGACAACACCGTATTCGTAAGTACGCATGGCGTAGGTGCATACGTGATAAACCTTAGGACGGGAGCCAGTACATCCCTGCGCATGAAAGACGGTTTGCCGTCAGACCGTGTAAGCAGTGCCATAAGCGACGGCAAGGGCGGTCTGTGGCTTGCCACGCATGAAGGACTGGTACACGTGGATGATGCCATGACGCTGAAAGGGCTTACCATATATAATAAAACAAACGGACTGGCAGACAATCATACGTCGTCGGTAATGATGGATGCCATAGGCAGGGTGTGGGTAAGCACCTACTCGGGTGTGTCATGCCTTGACAGTTCCACCGGACGCATATACAACTACGACCATAAGGACACAGGACAGCCTTGTGCATTCATCACGCGACCTACCATGTGCGACGATGGTTGCTATTACTTCTGCACGGCATCGGGAGTGATGTGCTTCAATCCGCTCACGCTGACGGGTAACCAGAAGGCATCGCAGGTACAGATCATATCGTGTGAGGCGTATGCACCAGACGGCACCGACACGCGCATACTGTTACTGTCGCCCGACGAGGATGGCAGGGCGGTGACGTCATATCAGCAGAATACGCTCAGGCTGACATTCTGCGTGCGCAACTTTGCACAGACTCAGCATGTGGAGTACTCCTACATGATGAAGGGCATGGACGACAAGTGGTACTACATAGGCAGCGACAACGACGTAGTGTTCCGCGGACTGCAACCGGGCAACTATACCTTCGTGCTGCGTGCTAAGCTGAAGAGCCAGGATTGGAAGGACGCCTCGGAGGTGAGCATGGAGATACGCATCACGCCACCTTTCTGGCAGACATGGTGGGCATACATGCTCTACGGCATAGCCCTCATCGTGGCGGTGGTGCTCTTCGTGCGCTCATACAAGCGCCGCCTGGCACTGAAGAACACGCTGGAGCTGGAGAAGAGACAGAACCAGCAGAGGCAGGAGCTTAATGAGGAGCGTCTGCACTTCTTTACAAACATCACCCACGAGCTGCGCACTCCGCTCACGCTGATACTCGGACCTTTGGAGGATGCCATGGCTGAGGTGGCGCATAAGCCGCTCAGGCGAAGGATGGAGATGATACAGAAGAATGCAGAGCGACTGCGCGACCTGATAAACGAGATTCTGGAGTTCCGCAAGACGGAGACGCAGAACCGCAGGCTCACCGTGGCGCGTGGCGACATAGGCATGTTCATCAATGAGATATGCCTGAACTTCAAGGAACTGTATAACAATCCTAAGGTAAGCTTTACGTACAACATAGCACTAGACCTGCCTAAGGTGTATTTTGATTCAGAGGTCATCACCACCATACTCAACAACTTCCTCTCAAATGCCATAAAATACACCGAGAAGGGAAGCATTGACACTACCGTAAGGCAGAATGGCGACAGGATAGACATAACGGTGTCAGACACTGGTCATGGCATCAGCGAAGATGCCCTGCCGCACATCTTCGACCGCTACTATCAGGCAGACGGAAAGCATCAGGCCTCAGGCACCGGCATTGGTCTGGCATTGGTAAAGGCGCTGGCAGACCTGCACAAGGCTAAGCTGAGCGTTGACAGCAAAGAGGGCAGGGGCAGCATGTTTACCTTCTCACTCAGCATTGCCGATACCTATCCGGAGGCATTGCACAAGGAAGATGCGGAGACGGAGGAGAAGCCGGTTGCAGACGTAAGTACCGTACAGGCGGATGAAGAGGAAGTGACGGAGAACCAGCTGACGTCGATGCTGATAGTGGAAGACAATGCCGACATCAGGGAGTACATAGCCGACTCCTTCGGTGAGGACTTCCGCATATTGCAGGCAGAGAACGGTGAGGAGGGCCTGCGTGTGGCTACGGAGAACATTCCAGACATCATCGTCAGCGACATCATGATGCCAAAGATGAACGGCATAGAGCTGACCAAACGACTGAAGGAGGACATACGCACCAGTCACATACCAATAATATTACTCACGGCGAAGGATACCGATGACGACAAGGAGGAAGGCTATGACAGCGGTGCAGACTCATATCTTACCAAGCCTTTCACCACCAAGTTGCTTGCCAGTCGCATACACAACCTGCTGCAGGCTCGCAGAAGGATGGCGGAGCAGATACTGCAGAGCCGTCCTGCCGTGGCTGCCGACGACGACGTAAAGCCGGAGACCGACGATACCGCTACGGAGAAAGAGTGGGGCGGCGCTTCGCTCAGTCGTCTTGACAGGGAGTTCCTCGACAAGCTCAATGCTATAATCAGCGAGAATATAATCAAGGAGGACCTCGACCTGCCATTCGTCACCGACAAGATGGCTATGAGCCACAGCACCTTCTACCGTAAGGTGAAGGCCCTCACCGGCATGACCGCCAAGGAGTACATACGCAAGTTCCGACTGCGCCACTGCTACCGCCTGCTTGAAAGCGGCGACTACAATGTCACCGAGGCAGCCATAATGACAGGCTTCAACCAGATGGCACACTTCCGCGAAGTGTTCAAGAAGGAGTTTGGCATACTGCCGTCTGAGGTCAAGAAGAAGCAGGCAGAGTAGGCTCATGCCCCCTGCATGCCGTAGATGGAAGTGAACCCACCTAAACGGAAAAGCGCCCCGCAGTAACTAAGTACTGCAGGGCGCTCCTTATTTAAAGTGGGTAAATTTTCAAAAGAGAGTGCTCTCTTTCTGCTGGTTGCTTACGCACGATTGTGCATGAGTGAAGTGCAACCGCATACGGTAGAAACAGCTACCATTGAGCACATGATGAGCATTGCTACATTTGTAAACATAATCTTTTTCCTTTCTCTGTTTTTTAATTGAGGCTTACTTAGCATCACTGCCTAGGCTTAACCTCTTGTTATACATGTTGTTATCCCTTATCAGTAAGACCTTGTCTCCTGATTTCGAGTGCAAAGATACGAAGAATTGTGTGCGCACACAATTTTTTTTGCCACTTTCTTTCAAAAACACTATGTTTCTTTGACAGAGGTCAAAGAAAGCCATGTTTTTCATGTTTTTTTACACTGCCTGGAGTATGTTTCTCGGTAGGGATTTCCCGCAGCCTGTAGGGTAATTCTTTTTCTTATTAGGGAAAATATGTTTGGCAGATGATTATTTTGCCGTAACTTTGCTCTCAGAAATCAGAGACAGACGCCAACCAAAGTTTGACCGTTCTTATTTCTTTCGAGCGAAGAAGCTCTCAGAAATCAGAGACAGACGCCAACCAAAGTTGACAAGTAGCTAATAATTACAATAACAATATAAAGATAGAAAGGAACCATATTATGAAAAAGTCATTATTCACCCTCGCAATGGTAATCGGTATATTTGGTACGACAACAGTAAATGCACATCCAAATCGTCATCATCATCCAGTGCCACAGCGCGTAGAGGTGCGCCACCACCACAAGGTTCACCCACGTGTAGAGCGCGTAGTAGAGGTTCGCCCGGTAGCACCACGCACCGTAGTGGTACACCACCCACAGCCAGTGCCGGCACCAGCACCACGTCCGGTAGTAGTGGTAGAGCGTCGTCATGACAACGTAGCCACGGCAGCAGTGGTAGGCGGCATCATCGGTGGAGTAATCGGTGGCGTATTGGCAAGATAGGTGTTTTGGTGGGTTCAGTTAATTACCATGATTATAATATAAGTGACAGACAAACTGTAGTGGCGATGATGCTTTAGGGGTAGGGCATCATCGCCATTTTTTTTTGTAATTATGCACACCTGCTTATCGGTCAGGAGGCTCTGGCAACCCTTTCATCCGACCTTCTTTTCCGCACCATTTTGCGAACGAATGAAACCATGGTAAAAAACGCAAAATAGAGGAAGAAAATCTGCGCAGCGCGCATGCGCTGGCGTGTTTTTAGACCATTTTCCTGTGATATGATAGCGCTGAGGCTCGTTTTTTTGCTTGTTTTTGCAAAAAAATGATAGCTTTTACATCGCCAAAGCTATCACTTTAAAGTGTAAAAGCTATCATATTACGATGTAAAAGCTATCAAATTACGAATGAAGGAGCTTGCCCTGGAAGGGCTATGTCGTGTATAGCTCTGTATTACAGAGCTTTACCCAACGGCTGTAATTTTGCCGATTTTCGGAGCAAAATCAGGTTTCGTGATTTCGACGGGCAGGAAAAGCGAGTTTAATACTCTAACTTCTGCCATAATTCGTTGATTCGCTTCTCAGGTTGCCACCTTGTTCCGAACACCCATTTTGATGTAATCTGGAAGAACTCAGGCTTGCCGTCAGCCTCGTTCAGGTTGTTCTTCAGCCATCCGCTGTCGCCACCGGTGCGTGTACATCCGTAATAGTACGTGCGTTGGCCCCACGGACAAGGGTCGAGCACCTTGTCGGTGTAGGCATAGCTGATGTTACGGTCAAGTATGTTCTCTGTCATGGTGCAGTCTATGAGGTAGAACTGCGAATCGTGGTGATATCTGCCCAGTGGGGTAGGGCGCAGTGCGTCAAACGAAGAGTTCGTGATGACCAGCTTCTTCGACTTGTCTCCGCGTCCGTCGTGCCATATTATGGCATGTCCGTCGCCGAGGAATCGGCAGCGTGTGGCATAGCACCATCCGCGCGGGCACAGGAAATCGACGCCCAGGCAGCGCAGGAAGAGGTCGGCATGATAGTACATGCCGTCGCCGTTTGGCGCCCATAGTGAGAGTGCATCGTTGCCATCTGCCCAGATGTTGCTGTTGATGATGATGGTGCGCGTGGCGCGTCCGTACACAGCCATCTGGTGTGCGGTGGTAGGCTCAACGGTGGTGCCGTAGTTATTGTATATTGTAAGACCGCTGATTACGCAGTCGTCGGCGCCCTCGAGCAACTCCACCACGCCGTGTTTCACAGCCTTGCCCCTGTATTCCGTCATTACGGGTTTCTTGTTCAGTTCAGCCAACTGTATTATGGTGCTGTCGCGGTCTTCTCCCACCAGCACTATGTTAGGACGGTCAATCACCACCTTCTGGTTGTAGAGGCCATTGTGTATCAAAATGCAGAAAGGTTTGTCTCCATTTTCCGGAGCCTTCTCTATGGCAGCCTGTATGCTCTCGCCGGCATTCACTACGGCGTCGAAGTCTATGTCGCGCTTGCGTGGCGACTTGTTGAGCGTCAGCAGTCCGTTTTGGTTAGCGCCCTTGCTGTTGACGTCGATGGTCACCTTGCCCTCCGGATCATGCTTTGCAGCCCATGCATCGTACTCCTTATACAGGCGCAGTGGTGCAGAGCCATACCACAGATAACCGGTGCGGCGCTCATGGCCAATGTCCTCCAGTCGGCGGCGTGGCACACCGTCGCGGTCGCACACGTAAGGCTCGCAGTTCTGCAGGTCGTAGAAGCGTGCCCAGAGAGGCTGCGCGTCAGGGTCTTCCACCAGTTTTGCGTCAGACTCAGGCGAACCCTTCTTGCCTGTGCGCAACAGCTTTACTCCTGTAAGCTTGTAGCGGTCAAACCACGCCATGGCACCGTGTATGGCATTCTTTACGCGACTGTCAGGGTCAGGCAGGCTCATCAGCAGCGCCACTATGCCGGCGCTCTCCTGCGAACAGTATGCCGGTAGTTCGTAGGCACGTGCATGGGCAGGCTTCAGTGTCACGTGGTCGTGCTGCTGGCACCATATAGTAGGCTTGCCGTCGTGCACTATCTGGGTGTTGAGTATGCACTCCACGCCCTTGTTGAAAGCCTGCATGGCCCTCTTGCGCATAGCCTTGTCGGTAAGGCTGTTGCCGTAAGGCTCGCGCTGCTCTGCAATCTCGCGCAGCATGTTCATGGTGTTCACCATGGCACCGTCGTTGTATGTGATGTGAACCTGATAGTCGCGGTTCTTAGGCCAAAACTGCGGCCATCCGCCATTGTCGTACTGTCCGCTCAGCAGATATTCCACACCGCGGCGGAAGGCATCGCGGTAGCGCTTATCCTTGGTGCCTTGGTAGAGGCGTGCAAGGTAGGCAAGCTGTGTGGTGGTTGCATTATTGTCGATGGTAGAGTCGTCAAGTCGTTCCTTGTCTCGCTCCACCCGCTGTCGGTCTTCATCGCTGAGCGGCCGAGCCATGTCGATGTTCTTGGGCCATCCGCCAGTGGTGCGCTGGTATAGCAACACCTGGTCGCCTATGCGGCGCGCCTCCTCGGTGGTATAGAAAGCCTTGCTCTTCTCCCTGAGTGGCGAGAGAGCCTTGTTAGACTGTGCGCCGACGTTTAGCGCAGACAGTATCAATGATATTAGCAGTAATACATTCTTCATAGTTGTGGTGGTATTAATTGGTATATATTATTTTTGACGCTACGGATAGCGGTATGGTTTAATAGTATGTTGGGGATGAAAAAACGCAGCAATAATGAAGTGTGTCATCGTTGCTGCGTTTCGTTTATTTAATAAAGTCATTCAAGTTTCGCATTTGCTCACTTCTGGGAAGTTCTTGCTTACGCAAGCGTCACTGTGTGACGAGCGAAAAGGAGTCAAGGGGAGTTATCGCGGCTTTTCAGCCGCTCGGGGAGTTAAAGGACATTACTTCTGCTTTCCCCTTTTTGAGGAGTCGGGCTTGTTTTTGAGGGGTTAGGTATTGTCCCCTAACTCCTCTTTACTCCCCTTAACTCCCCTTAACTCCTCAAACTATCCGGACTTCAGAAAGTTGAGTAAAGTCAAAGTTCAGAATAGCTCTGCAGGAATCTTGTCCTTGGCATTCTCAAAGTCCTCCACGGTATCGAGTTCGCAAGAGAAGAACTCCGTAACGTCGATTACCTTGTAGGAGTGGCCCTGTGGTATGAGCCTTTCGAAAGCCAGCTCGTAGAACTTGTCCTCCAGGTGCTCCGTGTCCATCATCTGCTCCAGTTCCTTATACAGCGCCGTAGAGTATGATGCGCCTATCTTCTCTATGCCGAGGCTCTCGCCGGCGGCAGAGGCAGGGTTGCAGGTCTTGCTGATTTCGCGTATGGTGCCGTTGTCGTCGGTCACCACCTTCATCTCCTCCTCGCCCAGCTCGTGGCGTATGAGCGTGAGCACGTTGGCAGCGCTGCACTCCGTAGCCTGCTTTATGATGGCAGGGTCGTAGAGCAGGTCGCTGTCGAGCAGCAGGAAGTCCTTGCCGTCAACGGCAGGGCGTGCCAGCCACAGCGAGTAGATGTTGTTGGTAGAGTCGAACACGTTGTTGTGTATGAACTCCACGTTGATGGTGTCTCCGTAGGTCTTTGCCACAAACTGCTCGATCATCTCGTGCAGATAGCCTGTCACAATGACGAAATCCTTGATGCCGCCCTGCATCAGTGCGTCCATGGAACGCTGCAGCAACGGACGCTCGCCTATGCTGAGCAGGCACTTTGGGGTATGCTCTGTAAGCGGACGCAGGCGTGATGCCATGCCAGCCGCAAGTATTACTGCTTTCATTCTAATTGAAAGTTGAAAGTTGAGAATTGAAAATTATGATTACTGCTTGGTGAATTGAAAATTGAAAAATGATGATTGGGTTTTGTACCTTGCCTTTTCATGCGGCAGGGTGTAATCATAATTTTCAACTTTCATTTTTTAATTTTCAATTCAAACAGTCGAGTATCGTATCAACCACGGTTTGTATCTGCTCCTTGCGTCCGAGTGTTATGCGCAGGCAGTCCTCCAGTCCCTTGTCGCCCATGAACTTAATCTTATAGTCCTGGGCGCCGAGTGCCTTCTGCAGGCGCTCCTTTATCTCGGTAGGATACTTTATGAGTATGAAGTTAGCCACGCTCTTATACACTTTGAAGCCTGGGAGAGAGCCAAGCTCCTTCTTGAACAGCTGACGATCCCACTCCATCTCGTCGGCTACCTTGCGGTAGTGGTCGTGACTGTCGAGGGCAGCGAGTGCCACAGCCTCAGAGAAGCGGTTGTAGCCCAGGTACTTGTTGGTATAGCTGAGGAACTGGTCGTGGCCCTTGCCAATGAAACCGAAACCGCAGCGCAGGCCTGGCAGGCCGTAGAACTTAGACAGCGTACGTGAGATAATCAGGTTGCCGTACTTATTTATCAGCGGAGCGATATAGTCAGTGTCGTCAGATATGAATGAAGCGTAAGCCTCGTCAATGAGCACCATGGTGTCAGACGGTATGTTCTCCATTATGCGTCCGGTCTCCTCAGGAGTCAGTCCGTTGCCGGTAGGGTTGTTAGGCGATGCCAGCAGCAGCATGCGAGGGTGTACGCGGTTGGTGTATTCTATCACCTCGTCGATGTCATAGGCGAAGGTGTCGTCCTGCTCATGCAGGGGGTACATCTCGAATGTTCCGCCACACTCTGATGCTACGCGGTTGTAGTACCACCAAGAGAATTCAGGTATGAGGATTTTCTTGTTGTCGCCCTTCATCAGGAAGTAGTGTATGGCGTTCTTCAGCAAGTCTTCTCCACCGTATGTCAGCAGCACCTGCTCTTCAGGTATGCCGTAGATTTCGCTAAGCTTTACAGAGATGACGCTCTTCTTGCCTTCATCATATATACGGGTGTAGAAACAAAGGGTCTGAGGGTCGAAATTCTTTACAGTCTCAATGACCTTCTGTGATGGTTGGAAATTAAACTCGTTTCTGTCTAAAAAATTCATTTTGAATATTTGTTATCTTTATTTTTCGTATTGAGGGTGGAATAGTTGGATACTCCAAAATCTTGGCAAAATTACTAATAAATAATGAGATGCGCAAAGAAATGAATGTAAAAAAAGTGAAATGTATATATTTTGGTGTGATTTACAGCATGATTGTACTCTGTCTGTCGTTTACAAAGTGCATGGTGCTTGTGGAGGTACAGACGGAGTGGCTACACCGTTTCCTACGGCGTAGCCTACGTATTCTTCAGGTTTTATCGATGGTTTGAAATCCTAAAGCGCAACTTGTGGCAGTATTGGATGTTGCTATTTGTTTAGTTCCTCAAGGAATATGAATTCGAAGTCGTACTCCTTGCCACGGTTATTGGTGAACTTGCCGGAGAAGTTGTCCCATCTGGTGGAGTGCTTGCCTACGAACTTGCCTGTGTTGTTGCCCTTCGGCGAATATTCCTTTATGACGTATCTCCTCAAGGCGATGTCGAGGTCCTCGCTCTCTGCAACGACGAGCTTGAACTTAGTGCCTGGTCGGTCGTTATAGTAATAGTAGCCGAGTGAGTCGCCCTCGCTGGCATTGCGGAAGTCAGCATAAAGCGTTACGTTATATTCACCGATTTTGCCGCTGAACTTCTGTGCATAGGCATTGCAGACAATGGCTAGCACCATCAGTAATACGAAAGATAATCTCTTCATGATATGATATTTTTTGTGAGTTCTGTTGATTACGTTTCTTTATAGTCTAACCCTTTGCCGGTACCATGATGTATATGCCGACGATGCCGGCACCGCTGCCGAAACACTTGGCAGGCGAACCGCTCAGTTGGCGGATTACGAGGAAATGGTCGTAGAACCTGACGCTGAAGCGATAGTTGCAGTCCTGCAGTGCGGTGACGAAGTTGCCGGTCTCTTGGTTAGGCGTTATGCCATTGATGCCGACGAGCGCATCGTTGCCGGCACCATAGCCTTCAGAGTCGCGCCTGATAGACAGCGTGAAGCTCTCATTGTCGGGCTTGTACCACAATGTCAGCTCGCCTTTTACGCCCATGTGGTTCTCGTAGATGTATTCACCGCCGTGGTCCCATCCGCTGAAATTGAAAGTCTTACCCTCGATATACGGACTGTTGTATGCGCCGTTCTGCTGGTCGATGGGGTAGGCGTAGTGGTCGGAAAACTTCTTCAGCTTGAACTTATGTCCGTTGTTTTGCGTTATGCCAACAAGTTCACCGTTCTTTATCTCTGCCCTGAGGAAGTAGATGTGCACTATGCCTTCACCTTCAATCTCCCTGTAGGCCTTGATGTCGAACAGGTTGCCGTTCTTCAGTCCGGCAACATTGCAGACTACGGTCTCGCCGTCAATGTTTTGGAATATCTCTCCTGTCATGATGTCGTCCTTTACGGCGCAAGCCATCTTGACCTCGGTATTGCCGAGCTTGCCTTTCCAGAAGTAGTACGAGGTCTCGTCTGCGCTGACGTACAGTGCCATGAGCAGACATAGTATTGACATGATAAAGCGTTGTTTCATAATCTCAGTGATGATTTTTATGTAGTTAAATAAATTCTTTACGCAGTGTTAGTATTTATTGTTTGCAAAGGTACAAAATACTTTTTAAGTTCCGACATAAAACATGGATATTTTCTTCTGCTACATGTTTTTTTAACAGTTCATTCCAACCCTGGGATGCTACGCCATGGGAAAAGTGGTATAAATGAGTCAAGTATTACATAATTTCGGTTAGATATAACAAGAAAACGGCATATTTGTTTGTTTTGTCGGATTTTTTTATTAATTTTGCATCATATTTCAATGATTTTAGGTGGGTTCTATAAATTAGCTTTGACAGATTTTCGGATTTCTTTCGAGGGCAGAGTGTCAGCAGATGAGGGAGCATAGCGGGCTATGTGA
>DGHL01000034.1 GCA_002392645.1 Prevotellaceae bacterium UBA3849 | reverse complement strand
GCCCGCTATGCTCCCTCATCTGCTGCCACTCTGCCCTCGAAATAAATCAGAAAATCTGTCAAAGCTAATTTATAGAACCCACCTATAATCATTTCACCACTCTGCCTACGAGGTGCCTTACTATCAGGGCATGTAGAAGGGTGAAGGCAGTGGCGAGGATTATGGCTGGCAGCCATGCGCTTAAGATGCTCATAGGCATGAAGGTTGGCACTACGGCATGCAGAAGGCTGGAGAACAATGGATAGAACGCGGTGCTGAGCAGTGCACCCATGAACCACGTGATGCAGTCGAAGGCGGCGGCGAGCAACTGATAGGTCAGTGCTATGCTCTGCCTGCCGTATCCTATGAGCGATAGGTTCTCTATCTTCTGGCGGTTTTTCTCCACCACTATCATGATGCTGGTTACGAGCAGCAGGAACGACAGCAGGCTTACTATGAGGCCTATAACGATGATGGCGGTGCAGATGCCGTAGAGTAATGTCTGCATGCGCAGCTGGTCGGCGGCGTTGCCTTCTATCTCATAGCCGTCGTGCTGCAGTTGGCTTATGAGCTGTGGCGACAGTTTCTTGCTGTCGGTGCACACTATCATGCGCGATGGCATCTGTGGCTCGGCGTTGTATGACAGTCGTGCGTTGGCTTCTTTCAGGAAGGCGTCGGGCACCAGTATGGTGTTCAGTCGTTGCGTGTAAGCCACTATCCGTGCACGGTAGCGCAGTTGCTGGTTGCCTCGTCCGGAGAAGATGAAGTTGAGCGGTATCTGTGATATCAGCGAACCGTCAACCTGCGGCATGCCCGTTGATGTGGCATAGCCGTAATTGTAGAGGTTTATGTATGTCTGCGGCACTATCACGGGTATCTCCGTGTCGTTGATAGATGCTTCCCATTGGCATCCGTCGGGCAGGTCAACGAACCTATCGGGCACGCTCTCAAGGAACATCTGCGTCTGCATGGCGCGGCTACCTATCTGCAGCATGCCATAGACGCTGAACTGTGCCGATGTAAAGCCGCCTACGCCGGTTACTCCAGGGATCTGTTCAAGGTCCCTTTTTTCGTTTTCAGTAAAACCCGCCTGTCCGCCTGCTGCCGTTATCACGGTAGTAAGCGAACTGACGGGTTTTGTTATTACCACATAATTAGTGCCTATGAAACTGTCCTTCATTCCGTACAGCGTGCGTATGTCACGCCACGCCTGCAGTCCGGCTATGACAATCATAGCGCCGAGCACACCAGCCACCGTGTAGCACGCCATGAGCCACCAGTTGGTGTTTTTGCTTAACAGACGGAAGAGAAGAGACATGCTAATAGACCCTCCCCGGCCCTCCCTGTGAGGGAGGGAGGAGTTAAGAGTTAAGAATTAAGAATTATGCATTATTTCTGCGTCATCTTAATGATAGTTGCGAGGGCATTGCCAGGCTTGTTGAAGGTAACCTTATACTGACCCTTCGTGCCACCGCTGGTACCAGAGATAGACTGAATGTCGGCAAGCTTTTCGCCGTCCTTGCCAGCCATGCCCTTCACCTGCTGGTTGCTCATTATCTGCTGCATGTCGATGAAGAAGCCGCCGTCCTTGACCACCTTGGCGTTTTCGTTGTCGTTGAAATTCTTGGCAGGAGCCGTAACAGGCGTAATCACGATGGCCTTGCCGTCATAGCTGATGGTATAGTCCATGCCAGCCAGTGCCTGCACCTTTGCGGTGTAGCTGTTGGCATCCTTCTTCTCGAGCATGCCCTGTCCCATTGGTTCAGCCGTCTTTGTGATGGCCTCCCATACCTTCTGGTCCTTACAAGCCAGGGCGAATGAAATCTGTGGCATAGGCTGGCTGCCGTTAGGTGCTACAGAGATGAGTATGTCGCCTTCGATGGCCTTGAGAATCTGGTCGATGGAAAGTCCCATGGCCTTCAGCTGCTGGTCTATCTGCTCAGTCTCAGCCTTTGGCAGTATTTCCTTAATCTTGTCGAAGTCCTTCACGCCACACTGTGCCACCACGTAGGCATCGGCAGGAGCCAGTTTCAGATAGTCGCCTGAAGGCTTATTCTCTATTTCCTCGCAGAGCTTTAAGAACTCCTTGTTGCCGAAGAACTCTGTATTGATTACAGCCTCCTTCTCCTCAAAGTTCACGTTGGCAATGATATACATGCCCTCGGTCAGCTTGTCTATTGCAGCGTTAGCCGCCTGCTTAGAGAACTTGCTTGCCGTCTTTGTCAGTGCTGCATAGTCTATGTAGGCATCGATGTCGTTTGTGCCCTCAAGCATCTTCTCATACTTATCCTGCGAAAGAATGCTCTTGTCCTTGTCCTGAGTGAGGAGTGTAGCAGCGTTCTTAGCGCCTACGGTAGCCACGAAGAGGTCGCCGTTGTATGCTATCTGCATATCCTCGTCGTCGATGACGGTCTGGTCGTCGCCCTCGGTTATCTTCATGGTCTTGCAGTCATCCTTCATAGACTTGAAGAGTTCGTCAACCTTCTTCTTGTCGTCCACTCCGATAGCCACCACATACTGGTCCTTGTCGGCATCGGCAACGGCAAAGAACATTGGCTGCTGCAGTGCAAAGCCAGCCTCCATAGGGTCGTCAATCACTGCCTTAGCCTTAGCCTGCAGTGCAGGCGACAGGCTCTTCAGGCTCTCCTGCATCTGTGTCTGCAGTTCCTTGTTGTCCTTCAGGGCACCTTTTTCAGCCAGGCTCTTTAAGTCGGCCTTCACAACTACCGGTGCATCCATAGGGATAGCCTTAGCGTTTTCATTGCCCTTGCTGCACGATGCTGTCATGAGCACGATGGCTACGAGTGCCATCATCATTGAGATTACTTTTTTCATACTGTTAATTACTTTTTGGGTTAGAGAATATAATACATGTGGGAATTATTAGAACCCACCTTTACAAAAAAATGTTGCAGTAATATGATATCTTTTACCTTGTAAAGTGATATCTTTTAGCTTGCAATATGATAGCTTTTACGATGTAATATGATATCTTTTACGAGAGGTGCGCCTGAGGCATCAGAACTTGTAGCGCAGACCTGCCAGTAAGGTGCCCTGCTCGCCAATGCCAAGTTCGGCAAATCCGCGTAGGTACACGCCGCCAAACTCCATGCCTATTGGCGATACCTGCCAGTTTACGTGAACCATTACGTCGTTTGACGATGGGTTCTTCTCAAGGTTGTAGCTCGTAACCGACTCCTGGCGCAGCGTGGCACCGAATGCCAGCTTGGAGTACATGCCGAAGTGCTTCTTGCGCAGCCAGTCAAACTTTACCGCTGGCATGAGCGTGAAGAAGTTGTGCACCATCTCGCCATCCTTCTTCACGTTGTCAGGATCGCTTCTGTTTACTATGTCCTGCGTGCAGCTGCCGTAAACGAATGTGCCGCCTACGCCGATCCATTTCTTTGCACGGTAGAAATACTCTACGCCTATTGGTCCGAAGTTACGCTCGTTCTCATACTTTCCGTTTTCAAAGACGGCGCTTGCTATGTGCTCAAACACGTTGAGCCACTGCGATGTTGACAGTGCTCCGTAGCTCAGTGCCACCTCGTGCTGAGTGTCCTCATATCCTTCCTGTGCGTTTATGGCAGTCACGCTCATCAGCGCTGTAATTGCCATAATTAAAATCCTCTTCATCTATCTGTTTTCTTTGTTTTATCAGTTATAAGTATAATTACAGCAGTTCCTTTACTATCTGCTGCACCTGCTCTGTGCGTGTCATGGTATAGAAGTGCAGCACCGGGAAACCAGCCTTCTGCAGTTTCTCGCCCATCTGTATGGCCCACTCAATGCCCACCTTCTTCACGTCGTCGTTATTCTTGCACCTTACCACTCGGTCCACCAGCTCCTGAGGCAGGTCCACGGCGAAAGTCTGCGGCAGTACCGTCAGCTGAGTCTTTGATGCAAACGGCTTCAGTCCGGGTAGTATAGGCACGTTGATGTTTATCTCGGCGCACTTGTCGCGGAAGGCTATTATCTTGTCGGCGTCATAGCATATCTGCGTTGCTATGTATTCCGCTCCGGCATCAACCTTCTGCTTCAGGTAACCCATGTCGGTAAGGTAGTTAGGCGATTCCACGTGCTTCTCAGGATACCCTGCCACGCCTATGCAGAAGTCAGTGTTATGACTGGTGTCAGGTTCGCCGTCAATGAACTTTCCGTTGTTCATGTTAATAATCTGCTCCACCAACTGTTCAGCGTGTGCATGACCGTCTCTCTCAGCCACGAATCGGCTTGTTCCCGGCATGGCATCGCCACGCAGAGCCAGCACGTTCTGTATGCCGAGGAAGTCGAGGTCGATGAGAGCATCCTCTATGTCATACTTTGACTGTCCGCCGCATATCAGGTGAGGCACCACCTCTATGCCGTACTTCTGCTTTATGGCAGCCGATACACCCACCGTTCCCGGTCTGCGCCTTACTATGTGCTTCTCTATCAGTCCGTCGGCTCGCTCCACGTACTTTACTTGTTCGCGGCTTGATGTCACGTTGATGAATGCCGGATCATACGGCAGCAGTGCCACTATTGCACTGTTAATCTTGTCAAGTCCGTCGCCCTTCAGTGGTGGCAGCAGTTCAAACGAGAAACGTTTCTTTCCTGTCTGCTCCGCCTGTTTTATTATATCTATTACTTTCATTGATTGTCTGCTATATGCTTTAGTTTTATGATATCTTTGTCAGAAATGTTACTCTGTTGTGATTTATCGTATATGGAGAGTAGTATTACTTCTCTATCTTCCTTTTGTGTTATTATATTGATGTTATATGTAATTATACGTGCACCACCACTTTTCCCTTTTCCTTTGGAAGTTATGGTCATTCTTACTTTGCGTATGCCATTTCCGAGGTCGGTTCCAAGAAAAGGATTATCTGAAAGTTCGCAAAGAAATGCTTCAAAATCTTTGCGAAAAGAAGGGTAATGTTTTGCCAGTTTCTTTGCTTGACGATCAAAGTTGGCAATAGTGGTTATATTACAACTCATTTAGGAGTTCTTTTACGTTTTTGGTCTTACGTTTACCTTCTTTCACTTCGTTCAATTGTACAAAGGCATCTTTAAGACCTTTTTTTATTTCAGAGTCTGTCATGATGCTTTTTTCTTTTTTTATGTCTGTAGCTTCTATGAGGTGGTTTGCCAACCATTGCCGGTTACTTTTTGTAAGCGACAATCCCTGTAGATAACTCCAAAGGTTATTTAGTGATACAGCATTCATAGTTTCTTATTTTTCTGTTTCTGTTGCAAATTTAAGAATTTTCCGTGATACTTGCAAATTTTCACACGTTAAAATACTTGGTTGGGGTATTGGCGAATATCAGTCCGCAGATGCTCTCGCCGGGGTTTATCATGTAGGTGTCGGTGAGCGACAGTCCCATGCTCTCCCCTACCCCGAGTATCTGGAACACTTGTTCCTTGAGCCTGTGTTCAGGACAGGCACCGTAGCCGAATGCCATGCGTATGTTGCTCGTGCCCCAGTGCAGCGTGTCCTTCAGGTCCTTCGACAGTTTCTCTGCCATCGCCTCCGTCAGTCGGTCGGCAAGGAGCTTCGCCATGATGGCATGATACTCGTCGCCGTCAGCACGGAATTGCTCCTGCAGCTCTGCCAGACCTACGCCGGCACTGACCACGAACGGGCAGACGTAGTCAACCCCAACCCCCTCCTTTGGTTCCTCCCCGAGGGGAGGAGTAATATTACTATTTGTGGAGTCGGGATTATCAGATGAGTGGTTGGTTGTATTTTCAGCGGAAGAGCGTAACTCCTCCCCTCCCCTCGGGGAGGGATTAAGGGAGGGGGTCGATTGGGTCAGATAATCCGCCAGGCACTTCGTCTCCTCCTCGTCCTTCAGCGAGCGGCGCATAGGCAGACGGTATTCCTTGCCGTCGTCAGCCTTTATCACTATGTTGTCCTCATCATCGCTCCATGCAGGCAGTATCTGTGCCTTCATCTGCAAGCGCAACAGGCGCAGGCGTATTATCTTGTCGAGCAACTGCTGTGCGTCGTGCCACAGCTTACGTGCCTCACTACCCTTCTCCGGGTCGTCGAGCACCTCGGGGAAATGCCCCTTGATGCCCCATGCTGAGAAGAAGAAATGCCAGTTGATGAGCGGCACCAGCGGGTCGCAGCACAGGCATCCGCCCTTAGGGTGCAGCAGTGAGTGATTATCAGTATGCAAAGGCTTGCGTGCCTCTGCCGACGGTATGGCTATCTCGTCAGCCTTTTTAATGTGCCTGCGCTTGCGCGCCTCCTCCAGCGTGAGCAGTTCCTTGCGCGCCTCCTTACAGAGGTAGTTCTCGCGTATTATGCGCTGCTGCGCCTTCAGTTCGGCAATGTATTCATCCTTGTCGTCAGCCATGAGGTGACGTATGATGCCCACGTTGTCGGCAGCCGACGGCGAGTGTATCACTATGCCGTCAGGATATTCAGGAGCCATCTTCACCGCCGTGTGCAGTGTTGATGTGGTGGCACCGCCCACTATCACCGGCGTCGTCATGCCACGGTGGCGCAGTTCCTTCAACACGCGTATCATCTCGTCGAGCGAAGGTGTGATAAGTCCTGACAAGCCGATAGCCACGGCATTCTCCTGCTGTGCGGCATTGACGATGGTCTCGCAGTCAACCATCACTCCGAGGTCCTTCACGTCATAGCCGTTACACTGCGTCACCACCGACACAATGTTCTTGCCTATGTCGTGAACGTCACCCTTCACCGTAGCCATGATGACGATGTTGTTTTCAGAGTTTTTCTGATTGCTCGGATTACTCGGAGTACTCTGATTATTCTGATTATTCTGATTATTCTGATTAGCCTTCATATATGGCTCCAGCACTGCCACAGCCTTCTTCATCACGCGGGCAGACTTCACCACCTGCGGCAGGAACATCTTGCCGTCGCCAAACAGCCTTCCCACCTCCTCCATGGCAGGCATCAGGTAGTTGTCTATCACGCCCAGCGGAGTGCCTGCCTGCTGGTAAGCCTCCTCGGTGTCAGCGTCTATATAGTCGGTCATGCCCTTGAGCATGGCATATTCTATGCGTTCGTTCAGGGTGCCCTTGCGCCAGTCTGCCACAGACTTCTCGGCGGTCTTGCCACCGCTGGCAGCTTTCTTGGCATCCTCCTCAGCCTTTACCTTCTCGGCATACTCTATGAGTCGTTCAGACGGAGTGATGTCGTCAGAGTCTTCGGTAGTGCCGGGTTCTCCGGGCTTTCCGGATATTCCGGATATTCCGGTATTCTTTATATTCAGCACTACCGGCTCCACCACTTCCAACATATCCTTAGGTATGTCCTCATAGCGCATGTTCATGGCAGGGTTCACGATACTCATGTCGAGACCCTCCTTAATGGCATGGTGCAGCACTACGGAGTGCATGGCCTGGCGTATCTTGTTGTTACCACGGAAAGAGAACGACAGGTTGCTTATGCCGCCCGACATGTGTACCTCGGGCATCTCCTTGTGTATCGTTGCGCAGGCAGCAATGAAGGCGCGACCGTAGTCGTCGTGCTCAGGCATACCCGTAGCTACGGCAAGCACGTTAGGGTCGAAGATGATGTCTTCGGTAGGGAAACCTATGTCCTTCAGCAGTTTGTAGGCACGGCGTGCCACCGTTACTTTGCGCTCGTATGAGTCTGCCTGTCCCTCTTCGTCAAAGAGCATCACCACAGTAGCGGCACCCATGGAGTGGATGTATCGCGCCTTGGCAAGGAACTTCTCCTCGCCTTCCTTCAGACTGATGGAGTTGACTATCGACTTGCCCTGTACGCACTGCAGTCCGGCCTTCAGTATCTCCCACTTGGAGGAGTCTATCATCACCGGCACGCGTGCTATCTCTGGCTCAGAGGCTATGAGGTTGAGGAATGTCGTCATGGCATCTACGCCGTCAATAAGACCGTCGTCCATACAGATATCTATGACGTGTGCGCCGTTGTCCACCTGGTTACGTGCTATGGTCAGCGCAGTCTCATAGTCCTTCGCCTGAATGAGCTTCTTGAATTTAGTCGAACCAGCCACGTTGGTGCGCTCGCCAATATTATAGAACGAAGGGTTTTCCTCCTTAATCCCTTCCTCTTTCTTCCCTTCTTCTTTCTTCTCTTCACCCTTCCAGCTTCCCTTGTTGGCATCTTCGCATTGCTCTTCTCCAGTCTTTCTTCCCTTGTTGGCAGCAACATTGTTGCTGCTATCCTTATGTTCCACCCTCAGTGCCTCCAGTCCTGACAGCACCATGGGTTTCACCCTGCCGTCATTGCTGTCACAAGGCAACGGGCGCGGCTTATAGGCGGCATCCTTCAGCGTCTCGCTCAGCTTCTTTATATGCGCCGGCGACGTACCGCAGCAGCCACCGTATATGTTCACCAAACTCTCTGCCGCCACTTGCTTAGCCACCTCAGCGAAGGTCTCAGGTGTCTCGTCGTAGCCGCCCATCACGTTAGGCAGACCAGCGTTAGGATGCACGCTGACAGGGCATGGCGCTATGTCAGACAGTCTGCGCAGCCACGGCAGCAGTTGCTTGGCACCGAAACCGCAGTTAAGGCCTATCGACAACAGATTGCCGTGTGTCAGCGAAGCACAGTAAGCCTCCACCGTCTGACCGCTTAGTGTGCGACCGGATGCATCAGACAGCGTACCGCTGCACATGATAGGGATGTCCAGTCCGCGTTCCTCGCCAAGGTCTGTGATAGCCTTCAGCGCCGCCTTTGCGTTAAGGGTGTCGAAGATAGTCTCAACGAGCAGTATATCGGCACCGCCGTCAATGAGTCCGCGTGCCTGCTCGTGGTAAGTGTTATATAGTTGTTCAAAGGTAATATCTCTGTGTGCAGGGTTATTCACATCGCCACTCATCGACAACGTGCGGTTGGTAGGACCTATGGAGCCGGCGATGATTATGCTCTTGGAATAAGGTTGATTGGATGAATGAATAAGGTTTTCTTGGGATGCAGTATCACCAAATAAACCTTCTTCCTTCTTCCCTTCCTCTTTCCTTCCCTCTTTTCCCTCTTCTTCTTCCCTTGTAGGCAGCAACATTGTTGCTGTTTCTCCCCCTCTCTCTCTTGCCTTTGCTGCACACTCTGCCGCTGCCTTGCTTATCTCATAAACAAGGTCCTGCATTTCATAGTCGGCAAGCGAGAAGCAGTTGGCATTAAACGAGTTAGTCTCTATGATGTCCGCTCCAGCCTCTATGTATGCCCTGTGCATGCCAATGATAGCCTCAGGCTTGGTAAGACACAACACATCGTTACAACCCTTCAGTGGCACGGGATGATCCTTGAATCTCTCCCCTCGAAAGTCCTCCTCGGTAAGGTTCAGTCCCTGCAGATATGTTCCCGTCGCACCGTCAAGTATAAGGATGCGCTCACGCATTATGTCAAGTATTTCCTGTCTTTTTATGCTCATCTAATACCTTTCTGCTAATCTACTTTTTAAAGAACTTGCAAAGTTACGAATAAATAGCCTTATAATATGCTTCTCACCTGATATATTCTGTGATTATAGAATATTATTCCACAAAACACCCTTTTATAAAATATTTTTCTAGAGACCCAACCGCGAAGGAGGGGGCATGAATCGTGAGGGAACTTAATTATGAATTCTGCATTATGAATTACTCCACCCTCACCAGCGTGCTGCCCATATTGCCTACCTGCACGGCATAGATGCCTTGCTGCAGTGATACGGTATGCTCAGAAGAGCCTCTGTCTATGCAGAACTGTCTAACCAGTTGTCCGCCTGTGGAGTATATGCGGCAGGGTAGGGCAGAGTCAGCCTCACTGTCGATTCTTACCGTTATGCCGCCTGCTGCAGGCACCACTGTGGCACCCGTCAGCTGGTTTGCCTGCAAACCCTCTATATGGTCTATGCCGAGTATGTAGAGCAGTCCCTGGTAAGCATTGATTTCGCCATAGCCATACTCATTGTTAGGGTAGGAGAGTGACTCCACAGGATGGCGTGACGTATTTGCGAACACATCCATTATGTCGTCATGCGTCAGTGTAGGTTTAGCCTCGAGCCATAGGGCTATGATGCCAGCCACGGCAGGGGTTGACATCGACGTGCCGTACTGCGATGTCCAGCCATATTGCTTGCCGTTGTATGTTGACTCCCTTACCGATGGTATGCCACCGGTATTGGCACGATATACGCTGTTGAGTGCAGACTTTACGTTATAGCCAGACGCCATGATGTCGGGCTTTATGTGTCCATGCAGCGACGGACCTATGCTTGATATGCTATGTCGCAATCCGCCTTTGCCCCAGTGTTCCGTAAAGCCTACGCCGATGACGCTTGGCAGTGCGCCAGGCGAACCGCAGTTGCCTGCCACCTGAGCACCGGTCAGGGTAGGGGAGTAGGCTGTTCCGCTGATGAGCTCACCGTTCTGCACGAATATCTCGGCGGGCACGTCGTCGCCTATTATCTCAATGCCATAGTTAAGGCTGCTGTAGGTGTACTTCTCCTGATAGAGGAAGATGTCGTAACCTACTCGTTCTGAGTCGAATCCGTCAGTACCACTGAATATATAGACGCTCATGCTGTCAAGTTCTGGAATGTTACTCTTAGTGTAATAGTCATTCCATTTCAGTCCTGATGAACTAGTCTTCTTCTTGTTTCCTGGCAGGAAGTCAAGTGAAAACTCCTTTGTCCTCTCCTTGCTTTCATCCCTTGAATAGTCTGTTATGCGCAGTTTCAGCTGTTTCTGCGTACTGATATTCACCACAAACAGTTTCTCGGTGCTTTTGGCTATCATGCCACCCACGGTGTCAGTGTCCTCTGTCTTAGGCAGATAGCGATGTTTCGTGCCACTGTTGCCTATTGAAGATACTATGATATGACCGGGTGTTGATGTCAGTCCTGCCAGATATTCGTTGAGCAGGGCGTCATCGTTGGTCATGTCCTGTGTGCCGCTGATGCTGTAGCTTATCACGGCAGGTTTGCCTATAGTATCGGCATACTCAAAGATGCGCTGGAAGGAAAGCGTATTGAGTGTGGAGGTGTTTAGCGACTTGATGGTAGAAGGCAGATAACTGCTGTTAGAGCCTATGATGCATCCTACGGAGTAGATGTCGGCATCTGGTGCCATACCGCGGTATGGTGTGTCATAGCCTGAACCGGCTGCAATGGCAGTGGTGTGAGTGCCGTGCCATTCGGTCTTGCTGTCGGCAGTAGCTCCCTTTGCTATTATGTCGTCGGTGTCGGTTAAGAGTTTGCCGATAGGGAACTTCTTTTTCTCGTTATATGTCTGACTATCAGAGAAGTCGAGCATATCCCATGCCCTTACTATTCGCATTTTGTCGCTGTCTATGGAGCGGAATGTAGGGTGACTGTAGTCTATGCCTATGTCAACCACTCCTATTAGAGCTCCTTTGCCAGTGAAGGCCTGCGTCAGCGGAGCCTGTCCTTCCCATATCTGCTGCACGTCGGCGCATGAAGCCACGCTGTCGAGGTTTGCCTCATAGTTATTCTGGCTTGCTTCTATGCGCTCCACGTCGGCGTTTTCAGACAGTGCTGCCACCTCACTTATAGGTATCTTAACGATGTGTATGTCGCCCTGGTGTGCTATGCAGTATCCGCTTACGGCATCTTCTGGTGCCTTTACGAATGCCAACAGTTCGTTTCCGGTGGTTGAAAGGGTAGGGGAGACACCCTTTGCGCCAGCTGCCTGCACGGCATTGTCCTGTTCCATCACAAGTTGTCTTACGTAACGTGACATCTTGCTGTAATCCTGCGCATTAGCTATTAGTGCAAATGTCGAGGCTATTGCTATGATTAACCTTCTCATTCCTTTGTTTTTTTGTCAATTCTATATCAAAATGTTTCGCGTGAAACATTAATTTTTAATTCATAATTCTTAATTTTTAATTCATAATTCATAATTCTTAATTCATTCCGCATGGTAATTCTGAATTATGCATTCTGCATTATGAATTTTAATGCGCCTCAAGCCAATTCTTGCCCCATCCGCAGTCGGCTATCAGTGGCACTGCCATCTGGGCTGCGTTTTGCATTTCCTCCATCACGATGCGCTCCACCTGTTCCTTTTCGTTTATCGGAACAGAGAAGTTCAATTCGTCATGCACCTGCAGTATCAGCTTGGTTTTCAGTCCTTCACGTTTCAGTCTGCGCCATACGTTGACCATTGCAATCTTCATGATGTCTGCAGCAGTGCCTTGTATAGGTGCATTGACGGCATTGCGCTCTGCAAAGGCGCGTACGGTGCCGTTGCCTGAGTTGATGTCCGGCAGGTAGCGACGTCTGCCAAACATGGTTTCGGCATAGCCTTTCTCCTTTGCCGTTGCCTTACATTTCTCTATGAAGTCCATTACCTGTGGGAACGACTGGAAGTATCCGTCTATCAGCTCTTTAGCCTCTTTGCGTTCTATGCCAAGACCCTGTGCCAGTCCGAAGGCGGAGATGCCGTAGATGATACCGAAGTTAGCGCTTTTCGCCTTGCGTCGCTCGTCTTTCGTTACGTCTTCTATAGCCTTGTGGTTTATCTTTGCCGACGTTGCAGCGTGGATGTCTTGTCCGCTGTTGAAGGCTTCTATCATGTGCTGGTCGCCACTGAGGCTCGCCATGATGCGCAGCTCCACCTGACTGTAGTCGGCGCTGAAGAACTCTTCTCCTTCGTCCGGAATGAAGCAGCGGCGAATCTCTTTTCCGTCTTCGCTGCGTACCGGTATGTTCTGCAGGTTAGGGTCGCTCGACGACAGTCGGCCGGTTGCCGTAACACACTGATTAAAAGTAGTATGTATGTGTCCGGTCTCTTTGCGTATGAGCTTTGGCAGGGCTTCTACGTATGTGCCGAGCAGCTTTTTCAGTGCACGGTAATCGAGTATTTTTCCTACTATAGGGTGTGTGTTACGAAGTGCGCTGAGCACCTCCTCGCTGGTTACGAACTGTCCCGTTTTCGTCTTCTTCGGCTTCTCCATTATCTGCATCTTGCCGAAGAGTATGTCGCCTACTTGTCGTGGCGATGAGATGTTGAATGTCTCGCCAGAAAGTTCGTATATCTCCTTTTCTGACTGCGCCAGTCTTTCTGACAATTCACGGTTTACGTCACACAATGCCTTGGTGTCGAGTCTTACTCCGTTGAGTTCCATCTCAGCCAGCACTGGTACGAGTGGCATCTCTATTTCGTTGAAGAGTCGGGTCATGCCAGACTGCTCCAGCTTTTTCTCCAGATTTTCTTTCTCTTTGTATATCACTGCCGCACGTTGTGAATAATATTCCTGCGACATGTATTGATTGTTGTGATGTAAATCTGGATTTATGATGTAGTGGGCAATCATCGTGTCCCAAAGTGGAAATTCCACTTCGATGTTGTTCAGCTTCATCACCTCAATGATGAATTTTGCGTTTTGCACAATTTTCGTTGTTTGTGCATTTCTCAAAACTTCTTTTATTACTTCTAGTTTTCCTTCGTCATCTTTCTCTTCCGGATTCAGTTTTATCTCGAAAACTTCATTTTCTTGGTTGCAAAACGTAATTTTCTCAATTTTTGCTTCAAAAGGGTTGTTTGAAGTGGTTTTTACGTCAAAACTGAAAATTTTTGATTGCGTCATTTGTTCGCAAATTTTCAGCGTATCTTCCAAACTATCAACTATATCAACCTTTATGCCTTCGTATTTAACTTGCGATTCTTGCCCGATTTTTTCGTCTTCTTGAGAGTTGGACGGCTCTGCGCCAAATAAATCGAGTTGAGAATTAACAGTTTTTTGCTTTTCTGCTGATTTTTTCAGATTTCCCTTTCCAGCTTTGTTAGCTCCGGTTCCGTTGCCAAGAATTTTCTCTGCGAAGGACTTGAACTCAAGTTCCTCAAAAATCTCTCCCAGTTTTTCCTTGTCAGGTTCTTGCACAGTCATCTCCTCGAGTGCAATGTTCATCGGCACGTCGGTTCGTATTGTTGCAAGTCTCTTCGACAATTTTATATCTTCAACAGCTCCCTCCACTTTCTCTCTCAACTTACCTTTTATCTCGGCAGAGTGGGAGAGGAGTCCCTCTATGCTGCCAAACTCATTGATAAGTTTCACGGCAGTCTTCTCTCCAACACCAGGACAACCAGGGTAATTATCCGAAGCGTCGCCCATCAGTCCCAGTAAGTCAATCACTCTGCTTGTAGAGTCTATGCCATATTTCTCACAAACCTCCTTCGGTCCCATGTCGTCATAACCACCACCATGTCGAGGCTTATACATATGAATATTCTCTGTTACCAGCTGGGCGTAGTCCTTGTCAGGTGTCAGCATATACACCATCATGCCCTCTTTTTCGCCTAATGTAGCCACGGTACCAATTATATCATCAGCCTCGTAGCCGTCAACCTGCAGCACCGGAATGTTATACCCTTTAAGTATATCCTTAATAATAGGAATAGACAATCTGATATCCTCAGGAGTCTCCTCTCTCTGTGCTTTATAATCAGGAAACATCTCATGTCTGAAAGTCTTGCCGTGATCAAACGCCACAGCAATATGAGAGGGTAGGGTACCGATAGCAGGCTGTACCTTTGTCAGCATCTCATTCAGCGTATTACAGAAACCCATCACCGCACTGGTATTCAGTCCCTTAGAGTTTATCCTCGGAGCTCTTATCAGTGCGTAATAACTTCTGTAAATCAGCGCATAGGCATCAATCAGAATCAGTACCTTCTTTTTGTCTTCCATTCTTTTTTTCCTGTTTAATATATTTAGTTCCTTTTTTCTCTTCGTTCTCTCTCGCTCTCTTCCTTTCCCTTCGCTCTCTTCCTTTCCCTTCGCTCTCTTCCTTTCCCTTCGCTCTCTTCCTTCCTCTTTGTTCTGTATGTGGCTATATCATAGCCACCTTTTCTCTCTACTCTTTGTTCTGTATGTGGCTATATTATAGCCACCCCTTTCATTCTCCCTTTTTCTCTTCCTCTATTTACTATAATTCAACAAAATTACTAATAATTTTTCAAATAATCATCATCTTATATACGAAAAGCCAATTTTTTTTTGTAATTTTGTAATCTAATTGGAGATTAAGCTATTTTGAAAGACTATCTTTCCATAATAAAAGCACCTATAGAGCCGGAACTGGAGCAGTTTATCTCGCTCTTCAACGACTCTCTCACTCATGCTGACGGTACCCTTGAGCAAGCACTCAATTATATTCGTCAGCGTGCAGGCAAACGTATGCGCCCAATGCTTATCCTTTTGATAGCTAAAGCGTTAGGTGATATCTCTGAGGTTACTCATCGTTCTGCGGTAGCCCTGGAACTCCTTCATACGGCTTCGCTCGTTCATGATGACGTCGTTGATGAGTCGAGTGAGCGTCGTGGACAGGCTTCTGTTAACGCTGTGTATGACAATAAGATAGCCGTTTTGATAGGCGACTATATCCTTTCTACCGCACTGCTAAATGTAGGTCAGACACAGAGGATAGACATCGTCAACTATCTCTCTGTACTTGGCCAGACTCTCTCTAATGGAGAGATACTCCAGCTCACCAGCAATGGTTCTGAGGAGATTAGCGAGCAAGCCTATTACAGTGTCATACGCCAGAAGACTGCAGCTCTCTTTGAGGCTTGCTGTACCATGGGTGCAATGTCTGTAGGTGCATCTGATGATGATGTCAAGGCAGCAGCCAATTTCGGACAGACCCTCGGCACGATCTTCCAGATACGTGACGACATCTTCGACTATTTCCCTTCACCACAGATTGGCAAACCTACTGGCAATGATATGCTTGAGGGTAAGCTTACTCTCCCTGCCATCCACTGTGTTCTGGAAGCCAATGATCCTGCTGTCACTGCCCTTGCGCAGCGTGTAAAGGCTCACGAAGCAACACCTGCAGACATAGAGTCTCTTGTTGCTTTCACCATAGAGCATGGCGGCATCACCTATGCCGAACAGCAGATGCATCGACTCCATTCAGATGCTCTACAATATATCAATGAAAGGGTAGGAAACCCTAAAATCAACCAGGCTCTTACCGCTTATCTCGATTTCTGCATACAGCGCAACAAGTAATATTTCAATATATCAAGTGGCAATATCTTTGCCACTTTTTTTATTCTCTTTGCCCGTTATTACTAGTTCCGTTTGTGGCTATATCATATTGTTATTAGCTCCGTTCGCTGCTATATTATATAGTTATTAGTTCTGTTTGTGGCTATATCATAGCCACCATCCGTTAAATATAAATAGTAAAAGCTATCACATTACCATGTAAAGTGATAGCTTTCACGCCTCCTTGTTTATCTGTTTTAATTCTTTATATACAGGTCTAAACCATTTTATCTTTATAGTTCATTTATCAATACCTCTGCCAGTCTTGAAGTACCGATACGGAACAACTCTGGTGTCAACCATTCCTCGCCGAGCACCTCTTTCACTATGGTATAATATATTATTGCATCCATACTGGTGTTAATGCCGCCCGCAGGTTTGAATCCAACTTTCCTGCCTTCCTTCTCATTATATTCCTTTATGCACTGACACATTACGAAAGCAGCATCAGGTGTAGCACTGACTTTCTCTTTTCCAGTACTTGTCTTAATAAAGTCGGCTCCTGCCTCCATTGCCAGCATCGATGCCTTGCGTATATTTTCTTCTGTCACCAGACATCCGGTTTCAAGTATCACCTTCAGCTTTACTTCATCACCACATACTGCCTTCATTTCCTTTATCTCATCGGTAACACCCTCGTAGTCTCCGCAAAGGAATTTACCTACCGGCATTACCATGTCTATCTCTGTAGCACCATCTTTTATAGCCAATGCCGTCTCTACTGTTTTTACCTCGAGGAAAGTCTGTGATGAAGGAAAGCTTCCGCTTACGCATGCAATGCCTACTCCCTCAACATCCAAACTATCGTTTACTATCTCTGCAAAGCAAGGATATACGCATACGCTTGCAGGGTGGGGCAGGTCAGGCCTTTCGTTGTCCCATTTGTTCAGAGTCTCAACAAATGCCATTACTGACTGCTCACTGTCGGTACATTTCAGAGTAGTGTAGTCCATGCAACCGAACAAAAACCTTTTCACGTCGGCAGTATCGTTCTCTACTGCTTTCGCAATAATCTCTTTTAAATACATCGTTTTCTTTATTGTTTGTTTTATTATTTATAGTTCAAATCTTATATATGCCAGCATGGTAAAATATCCCCACCTTTGTCTCGTGAGTTGCTATATCATAGCAACCCACTATCAGCTTTCTAAGTTCTCCTTTGTTTCATGTGAAACACCCGTTATAAAAGAACTTGTTTTATGTTTCACGTGAAACAAGCGATTGCTAAACTCCTTATACTTTGCCGCTTGCGGCAAAGTATTCGATAATAATTTTAGCCTTGCTGTTTCCTACGACGGTGGCGAGTTCCTCCATGCCGCCGCTTGCGGCGGCGTCGCGAATATTTTTAACTGTCTTGTATTTGCTGAGAAGTGCCTCCTTTGTCTTCGGACCGATGCCTTGTATGTCGTCGAGTTCGGAGTGTAGGGCGTGTTTTGAGCGTTTGTCTCGGTGGAAGGTAATGGCATAGCGGTGTACCTCGTCTTGCATCTGCGTCAAAATCTTGAAGAGTTCGCTCTCTGGTTTGAGCTGAATCGTTACAGTGTCTTTCCTTCCTGTCTCGTCGCCTTTCAGGAATAGTAGTTCCTGGGTGCGGTGCTTGTCGTTTTTAGCCAAACCTGCAATGGGGATATTGAGATGCAGTTGGTCTTCTATTACTTCGCGTACGCAGTTCATCTGACCGATACCACCGTCGCATATTATAAGGTCCGGCAGGTCTTCACCGTCGCGATAGCGACGGTACGTAACCTCTTGCATAGAAGCGTAGTCGTCAGGTCCTTCTACGGTCTTTATGTTATATTTTCGGTAGTCCTGCTTGCTTTTCTTCATACCTTTATACACTACCATTCCTGCCACGGCATCGCTGCCTGATATATTACTGTTATCGAACAATTCTATGCGGTAGGGTAGTTTCTTTAGTCCGAGCTTCTCCTGCAGTTCCTTCATCAGTCGGGTGTATTTCTGCTCAGGATTCAGCTTTTCCGCCTGCTTCAGTCGGTCTATTCGGTACTGCTTGCAGTTCATTAGCGACAGCTCCAGCAGGTGATGCTTGTCGCCACGCTGCGGCACGAAGAACTGTGCATCGTTCATTTCCCAGTTTATTTCAAACGGAACGATGATTTCCTTTGCCTTACTCTTGAAGCGCTCGCGTATCTCTATTATGGCAGATAGCAGCAATTCCTCGTCAGACTCTTCGAGTTTGCGTTTATACTCGTAGGTAAACGACTGGTTAATGGTACCGTTAGTTACGTGCATGTAGTTGATGAAAGCATTGGTTTTTGAGTCATCATCGTCTATGCAAAACACGTCAACGTCGGTTATTGTGTGGCTTACTACCTCGCTTTTTGCGCAGAATTGGTCTATCAGAAAGTACTGTTTCTTCAGTTCTTCTGCTTCCTCAAACTTCATTTCCTCTGCCTTATGCATCATTTCGTCATACACATGCTTACTTAATATGCGCGTGTTTCCCTTCAATATCTCGCGTGCTTTTGCTATGTTCTGCTGGTAGTCGTCCCATGACTGCTTGTCTATGCACGGTGCACCGCAGTTCTTTATGTGGTATTCCAGACACGGACCGTATTTGCCCGTTTTTGCGTTCTCCCTGGTAATTGGGTGACGGCATGTGCGAGGATGATAAAGCTTCTTTATTAGGTCGAGAATCGTGTTCATCGAACCTAAGTGAGAGTAGGGACCATAGTATGTTCCCCACTTCTTGTTTATCGTCCTTGTCTTGAAAATACGTGGGTACTGTTCACCGGTAACGCAGATGGAAGGGTAGGTTTTACCATCTTTCAGCAGAACGTTATATCGTGGATTGTATTTCTTTATCAGCGCATTTTCCAATAAAAGTGCATCCTCTTCCGTGTTTACTACGGTGTAGGTAATGTTCCAAATCTTCGATACCAGCACCTTTGTCTTGAATCTGTCCACCTCTTTATGGAAGTATGATGACACGCGCGATTTCAGATTCTTAGCCTTACCTACGTATATTATTATCCCGTCCTTATCGAAATATTGATAAGAACCAGGTTTCTCAGGCATGCTCAGTACTATCTGTTTCAGCCGTTCTAATCGTTTTTTATCTTCTTCCTTCGTCATTTCTTCTAAGTTTTTTCTCCCACAGATGTCACAGATTATTTATTATTGAATTCGTATAATTCGCATAATTCGTAGTCAAAGACTTTGTCCGTGTATATCTGTGTAGTCTGTGGTAGAAACAGTAATCGTCATAATCATTGTTTCACGTGAAACTGCCCAAATGTCGCATAAACACTACGTTCTTTGATTTTATTTTTTAATCGTTGGATGCGATAGTTTTGCTTCTTTATGTTGCTTTGTCCAATGTTTTATATTCTTCGATTTCACGATTTGTCATGTTGTTGTTGTGAATGATGTCTGAGTAATAAAAATATTCGGAGTCATCGTTAATTCAGTGGGTGAATATATCTATTGGAAACTTGTCGATGCTAATCATCGTTATGTGGCGATGCAGCATGCTTGTCCTGTAGTATATATAGTGCGTATAGTGCGAAATCTTTGGTTGAATAGGAGGGATTGTCAGTGAATTGTTGGTAAAAGGAATCTTATGGCAATCCTCAAGTCAGTTGCAAAATTACAAAATCTTTCTCTTACTGTCAAATAAATTGGGAAAAAATATATACCATAGTGTTTGCCGAATAAAAATTAATTCGTAATTTTGTAACGGAATTTATAACTAATAAGAAAAGGAAATACTAACTATTGGTGCGGCATAGCCATACTACATCGTTCAGATTGACATATGCAATGACAGAAAAGATACGCTAAACAAAATAATGCTATTATGAAAAAAACATACCTTTTATTGCTTTTTATCGTCGGTTGCGTTACTGCTTCGGCGCAAGGGGGACGTGTTGCGGACTTTGCGGCAGGTCCTGGAATGAAAGATGCCTATAAAGACTATTTCACTGTCGGCGTGGCAGTCAACCAACGTAATGTTACCGACGAGGCGCAGATAGCCATCATCAAGAAACAATACAACAGCGTGACTGCCGAGAACGACTGGAAACCGGGCATGATACATCCGAAAGAAGGCGTATGGAACTTTGAAAGGGCAGACAGAATAGCCAACTTCTGTCGTGAGAACGGCATAAAGATGCGCGGTCATTGCTTGTGCTGGCATTCACAGTTTGCTGACTGGATGTTTGTAGATAAGAAGGGTAGGCCGGTAAAGAAAGAAGTGTTCTATGAGCGACTGCGCGAACATATCCATACCGTAGTAAACCGTTACAAGGACGTGGTGTATGCGTGGGATGTGGTAAACGAAGCCATAGCCGACGGCGGCAATCCCAGAAATGGACAGGAACCTAACCCTTATCGTCAGAGCCGCCACTACCAACTCTGCGGTGAAGAGTTCATAGCCAAGGCATTTGAGTTTGCACGTGAGGCAGACCCCGATGCACTGCTGTTCTATAACGACTACAGCACCGTAGATCCAGGCAAGCGAGAGCGAATATATGAGATGGTGAAGAAGATGAAAGAAGCCGGCGTTCCTATCGATGGAATCGGCATGCAAGGGCACTATAACATCTATTTCCCTGATGAAGAACTGCTCGACAAAGCCATCACTCGTTTCTCAGAGATAGTAAGTCATATACACATCACCGAACTCGACCTGCGCACCAATACCGAGAGCGGCGGTCAGCTGACATTCTCGCGTGGTGAGGCAAAGCCGCAGGCAGGTTACATGCAGACGCTGCAGGAAGACCAGTATGCACGTATCTTCAAGGTGCTGCGCAGACATAAGGATGTGATAGACAACGTGACGTTCTGGAACTTGAGCGACAAAGACTCATGGCTGGGTGTGAACAATCATCCGTTGCCATTTGACGAGAACTACAAGGCGAAGCGCTCGCTGAGGATTATCTGCGATTTCAACGCTGCTTCTGACTGATATCTGATGGCTCCATCCATTAGCTTCGCACATGTCGCAGAACCCAAAAAGTAATGTCGCCGTTGCTTTTTGAGAAAAGTAGAGTACGGAGAATAATAGTAAAACAATAGAATGAAAATGATTAACGATTTTAATTTTAATAATCCCGGAAGTCCCGGAAGTCCCGGAGGTTCCGGAAACTCCGGATATTCCGGTTTTTCCGGACAATCCGGTTATTCCGGTCGTAAACAACCTGTGGTGAGGCATTATTCCGACGGTGTGACGAGTGCTTTGCGTAAACCCGTAGTCTATACGGAGTTACGGTTTTATCAGCGTAGCGATGTGCTTTATCAACTTACGCGTGAGTTCTGTAGTCGTTATCTTCCGAAATATGGTGACCGCACCGTTGACCAGATGGTGCAGGCGGCACGCAGCACTAAGCAGAATATTGCTGAGGGCAGCAGTGACGGACAAACATCTGCAGAGACGGAACTTAAGCTTTTAGGCATTGCGCGTGGCAGTAACAAGGAACTGCTTGAGGATTATCTGGACTATTTGAAGCGCCATCATCTGGCAGAGTGGCACGGCAATAATCCACGGTTTGAGCAGCTTCATGACTTCTGCAGACATCATAGTATGTATGCAGATTACAGTCTGTTGTTACCGAAGATGAATGACGAGGAACTGGCGAATATGGCTGTCTGTCTGTGTCATCAGGTAGATTCAGCGTTGACAAAATACATTGAGAAGAAAGACCGTGAGTTTACTACGGAGGGTGGCATCCGTGAGCGTATGACGGCGGCACGCCTTGAGCAGCGCGGCAGTCAGAAAGAGCTGATAGCTCAGCAGCGTAAGGAGATAGAGTATCTTCGTGCAGAGGTCGCCCGCCTGAAAGACAAGCTTCGTCAGGCAGGAATAGAGTAGTTATCTTAGTTTTTCACTGCAATTTTCTCGAAACAACCAGATGTTTTCTCGACAAGATTGTAAGCTCTATAAGGGAGAAGTAATTACAAAAGGGTAGGAGGAGGCCGTTTTTACTCCTTCTAACTATAAGAATATCAATAAATTGTAAAAGCTATCATATTAGGTTGTAATATGATAGCTTTTACAAGGTAAAGTGATAGCTATTACGATGCCTTATTTCTGCTTTCAGTTGATACCTGTGCCGCCGCCAACAGCGTGCAGCACGCCAATATAACGGTTGATAATATCTTTTTCATACGGCAGTTTTTTGTTTTGCAAGCTTCTTTAGATTTCAGAAGTTAAGAAATTAAGGAGTTAAGACAAATGAATTAAGGTCTTATAACGAATGAACGTAATGTATTGACTCCTTAACTCCTGAATTCTTAACTCCTTAACTTCTTCTGAAAATAAAATTTGTTATGGCTGGGGAACAGAGAAATAGAGTCCGTTCCACTTTGCCGTTTTCTTGCGCTGACCTACCTCATACCATGTGGTGATGATGATGTCCTTGCCCGTGCGAGGCAGTTCGAAGGTGTTATAGTTGCCCTCGCCAGCATCATAGAGGTTCAGGTACAGGTCGCCGAAGTATGGCGTCATCTTCTTTGTGGCGTTGGTATAGTCATAGAGGCTGAGACCGTCAAACTGTCCTGGCTCGCTGATGCCGTTATTGGTAGTTTGCACGTTGTAGGCAAAGAGCTTGCGCTTGCCGCCCTCAATGTTCCAGTAGCACATCTCTGACTTAGTCACATAGCCGTCCTCCATAATCTCATGGCATATATAACCGTTCTTTACATCTACTACGAGCCTTTCGTCGGCTGGCTGTGCCTTGCCCTGGCGGTATCTATGAAGTGCGTTTTGCAGTTGGGCTATGGCTGCGTTTTCCATCTCATCTCCCTCCGGTGGAGTGTAGTTGACCAGTGCCCATGCAAAGTCCATGATAGTTGGCTTCGCACCCTGATAATTCACCTTAATCTGTGGCTGCGCCGCCATTGTCAGCGTGAAGCATGCCA
Source organism: Prevotellaceae bacterium UBA3849 (assembly GCA_002392645.1). Taxonomy (GTDB): domain Bacteria; phylum Bacteroidota; class Bacteroidia; order Bacteroidales; family Bacteroidaceae; genus Prevotella. The sequence continues at coordinate 4,653 of DGHL01000034.1, read as the reverse complement.
TTAGGATGGCTAACAATTTCTTTTTCATACGACTGTTTTTATAAGGTGGGTTCTATAAATTACCACCGTGATTTAGTTGAGAGTTTACTTTTCTTTCAGAGAATCTACTATTCTGTCAATCAGTGGCTTGTATGTGCTTTCATCGCTCAAGGGGAAATGTATCTCGCCGGCGAAGAGTTTCTTTGACTTTGGCGATACTTTAGCGAATTCATATACACACATCATCACCTTCTCTTCGTTTATCTCCTGCTCCTTAACCCTGCGCATGGTCATTGACATACCCTTTATCACTGGCTCGTCAACTTTCCATCCTGTAGGCTCACCCAAGAATACGGTATTATTCTCCTGTTTATTTTTTGTCCATTCCTTGAACTCCTGTGCACTTGCTATAGTGACATCGTTAAGGCTAATCTGCATGTGGTGTGTGTCGTCCATCTCTGCTTCAAACAGGGTTGCAATGACAGGATCATCGTCAGCCTCGAAATCAGCAGGGTGCTGACATGTGAAGTACTTACCCTCATAGGAAGACAAATCTACCGTAATCTGTGCCTCAGCCACTGTGCTGAGCGAAAACATGGCAACAAGTGCCATCACTAATTTTTTCATAATTGTTTTTGTATTAAAGTGTTTAATATTAATAGATTAATAATAATGCGTGTATTCAGTGAAACAAGAGGTTGGTAGATACCGTTTATTACCTAATAACAAATTACGTTTACATGTCTGCCCTTGAAAACAGAATTGGTTTCTTTAGGTATGTAATTTGTACATTTTTCGGTACAAAGTTAATATAAAACCTTAATTTACACCCTTACTTCCCGTTAAAATTAGTTAAATACACGAATATATCTGTTTTTTGCGGGTAAGGCAATGGTTTTTATTGAATAGAAAAAGCTATCACCTCGCATTATGAAGTGATAGCTTTTACTATGCCATGTGATAACTGTTTTGTTTTTTCGGTGATGAGAAAACTACCTTCCCATCAAGACCAGCAGCACGTTGATGTCTGACGGACTGACGCCCGGTATGCGTGAAGCCTGTGCAAGGGTTTCAGGGTTAATCCTCGTCAGCTTCTGTCGTGCCTCGGTTGACAGGCTCTGAATGTCGTTATAGTCGAAATGTCCGCGTATGCGGATGTCCTCCAGTCGGTGCATCTTGTCAGCCTCGTTGCGCTCGCGCTCTATGTAGCCGCTGTACTTTATCAGCGTCTCGGTGGCATCGGCTATTTCCCTGTCGCGCTCGGTAGAGTAGGTTATGGCCTTCTTCATGTAGTGAACATGGTTTATCAGCCATTCCATCGAGATGCCAGGGCGTGATAGGAGGTCGTACAGACGCGTGCTGCCATTGAGTGTGGTGCTGCCAATCTTCTCCAATTCATCGTTTATCTGAGCCGGTTTCACCTTTGTGTTGCGGCAGAACTCAATGATGTCGTTAATCCTCTGTTCCTTCTCCTTCCACACATTGAGTCGCTCGGTGGTGGCAAGACCGATGTTATGCGATTTCTCCGTCAGTCGCGCGTCGGCATTGTCCTGCCTGAGCAGTATGCGGTATTCAGCACGCGAGGTGAACATGCGGTAAGGCTCGTCAACGCCCTTCGTCACCAAATCATCGATAAGCACGCCGATGTAAGCCTCGTCGCGGCGCAGTATGAATGGATTGAAATCCCTTGATTCATTGCTCATATTACCGCTTGCTCCGAGGTGTCCGGCATATAGAGCCGCGTTGATGCCAGCCATCAGTCCCTGTCCGGCAGCCTCCTCGTAGCCCGTGGTGCCGTTCACCTGTCCGGCGAAGAAGAGACCGCTGCAAAGTTTCGATTCCAGCGAGTGGTTAAGCTGCGTAGGGTCGAAGAAATCATATTCTATGGCATAGCCCGGACGATATATCTTCACGTCGCGCAGTGCAGGAATCTTCTTCAGTGCCTCCAGCTGCACGTCCATCGGCAGCGATGACGAGAAACCGTTAAGGTACATCTCGTTAGTATCGGTACCTTCAGGTTCGAGGAACAGCGGATGGTGGGTGCGGTCAGGGAATGTCACGAGCTTCGTCTCGATGCTCGGGCAGTAGCGCGGACCGATAGACTGTATCTGTCCGTTGTATAGCGGCGAGTCCGCCAGTCCGCTGTTCAGTATTTCGTGACACTCAGGAGTGGTGTCGAAAGTCCAGCAAGGGAGTTGAGGGAGGGCAGGGGCCGCCGTTGCCTTTGCATCTTCCTTTGTTTTTGCAGCGACATTGTCGCTGCTTACGAGGGAAGTCGTATGGTCAGAAGTCGCCGCTGCTTTTCCTGCCATGTAGCTGAAAATGGAACTTACGTCCTCGCCCGGCTGTATGGTGGCATCCTCAAAGTGCACCGAGCGCTTGTCGATGCGCACCGGCGTGCCCGTCTTCATTCGCTGCGACGTTATTCCGAGGGCATTGATGCTCTCAGTAAGATGCAGTGCGGCAGGTTCGGCGCAACGTCCGCCCGGCACCATCTTACGGCCGATGTGCATCAGTCCGTTGAGGAACGTGCCTGCGGTTATCACCACCGCCGGAGCATATATCTCACAGCCCCAGATGGTGCGGACGCCTGCGACGCGGTGGTTGGAGAGTGAAGAGTGAAGAGTGAAGAGTGAAGAATTTGAGTTACCTTCACTTGAAGAGTTAACCGCATGGGATTCTTCACTCTTCACTTTTAACTCTTCACTTATCAGCTCCTCCACCTGGTCCTGCCAGATGTCGAGGTTAGGCGTATTGTCGAGCATGGTGCGCCACTGCCAGATGAACTTTCCGCGGTCACACTGTGCACGCGGGCTCCACATGGCAGGACCCTTCGACTTGTTGAGCATCCTGAACTGTATGGCGGTCATGTCAGTCACTATGCCCATGCCGCCGCCAAGGGCATCCACCTCGCGCACTATCTGTCCCTTGGCAATACCTCCCACGGCAGGATTGCACGACATCTGCGCAATCTTGTTCATATCCATGGTGACCAGACACGTCTTGGCACCCATCATCGCGGCAGCGTGAGCCGCCTCACATCCAGCGTGGCCGCCACCGACCACAATAACGTCGTAGTATAGTTTCATAATACTGAAGAAAATGCAAAGTGAAGTTGCTAAAACAATTCATTTGTCAAAAATTCGTTGCAAAAGTAAAGAAAAAATTTCAAATTCTTTGTGTTTTGCTTTGACAATTCGTAAAAAATATTTAATTTTGTGGCATAAATAAAAAAGAAATGATGTTTTTGAGTGATCAGAATAATCCGGTTGCTCATGCATCTTGTTGTTTCAGAAATAAAATACAATAACATAATATTTATCTTAACAACAACAAAAAACTTATGTGGTTATTTAATTCTTCAATCGGAAGGAAAGTCATCATGGCGGTTACCGGCATGGCACTTATCCTGTTCTTAACATTCCACATGTCGATGAATGTTGTGGCATTGTTCTCAGCTGAGGGCTACAACATGATCTGTGAGATGCTCGGTGCCAACTGGTATGCAGTTGTGGCAACAATGGCTCTCGCAGCATTGGCGGTCATTCACATTATCTACGCCTTCATCCTGACGATGAAAAACAGGGCTGCACGTGGTTCTGAGCGTTACGCCGTAACCGAGAAGCCTTCAAAGGTAGAGTGGGCGAGCCAGAACATGCTTGTGCTCGGTCTCATCGTATTGCTCGGTCTGGCTGTGCACCTGTATGACTTCTGGGCAAAGATGATGCTCGTTGACCTCGTAGGCAGCGGCGACCTTGCTCACAGCACCGACGGTGCCTACTGGATTCAGTATGTGTTCTCTAACACCGGACACGTAGTATGCTACCTCCTGTGGCTCTGCGCACTGTGGTTCCACCTGACACACGGCTTCTGGAGCATGCTGCAGACAATGGGCCTGAACGGTAAGGTATGGTTCACACGCTGGAAGGTTATCGGCATTGCTTACGTAACAGTGCTCTGCGCAGGTTTCGCCAGCGTAGTGGTATGGTTCTACATACAGAGCCTGTAAGCAATCCCTACCACTGACCCCTCCCCAAGTGGAGGGGGAAGTCACGTATTTTATAAGACAAAAAGATTTTCAAAAACTTAGAAATTACCCCACAAAAACCTTCTGGCCATATATTCTCCTCCACTCTCGGGGGAGGCACAAGGAGGGGGGTCGGTTAATTATGAAAACATTAAATTCACGCATACCTGAGGGACCAGTAGCAGAGAAGTGGACCAACTATAAGGCTCACCAGCGTCTGGTTAACCCAAAGAATAAACTGAAGCTCGACGTCATCGTCGTGGGTACGGGTCTGGCTGGTGCCAGCGCCGCTGCATCACTCGGCGAGATGGGCTTCAACGTACTTAACTTCTGCATTCAGGACTCACCACGCCGCGCTCACTCTATTGCCGCGCAGGGTGGTATCAATGCAGCAAAGAACTATCAGAATGACGGCGACTCAGTATATCGCCTCTTCTACGACACCGTAAAGGGTGGTGACTACCGCGCTCGCGAGGCTAACGTATATCGCCTTGCTGAGGTCAGCAACAACATCATCGACCAGTGCGAGGCACAGGGCGTGCCTTTCGCTCGTGAGTATGGCGGCATGCTCGCCAACCGTTCATTCGGCGGCGCACAGGTGTCACGTACCTTCTATGCTAAGGGACAGACTGGTCAGCAGCTGCTGC
>DGHL01000056.1:14560-15237 GCA_002392645.1 Prevotellaceae bacterium UBA3849 | reverse complement strand
GGAATTTTTAGAACCCACCTTAAAATTTAGCAAGTCGTATAAAACAATGCTTGATAGCCACGGCGACAGCGGTGGCAGCCACGACATACAACATGGTGAGTGGCGGCAGAGGGGCTATGTTGAAGAAATTATATGCCACGGTGACTATGAGCCATTGTCCCAGGAAGATGATGACAGCTATGAGAATGAAGGCGCGTGCCCCCTTGAAGCGCATCTCACCGTTAGCTTTGAAGCCCTTGGCACAAAACAGGTTCCAGAACTGCAGCATGATGAACGACGTGAAGAATATGGCGCGTTCCGTGCCGTCGAATGGATGCAGGCTACACAGCAGTGCCAGCATGAGGGCAGAGAAGTACAGGCTCGTGCCTATGAGGTTGACAGCCATGGAACGATCTATTATGTTGGCATAGCGATTTCGCGGCTTGCTGTTCATGACCTCTGCGGAAGGTGGCAGCGACGCCAGTGCCACGGCGGCGAAGGTATCCATTATGAGGTTCACCCACAGCATCTGGGTAACCGTAAGCGGAGGGGTAGGGGTGATAAACGAACCCACCATGACCACCAGGCATGCGGTGATGTTGACAGTAAGCTGAAAGAGGATGAAACGCTGAATGTTGATATACAGGGAACGTCCCCACATGACGGCACGGCAGATGCTGGCGAAAGAGTTGTCGATG
>DGHL01000056.1:0-14516 GCA_002392645.1 Prevotellaceae bacterium UBA3849 | reverse complement strand
TGTCGATGATGGTGATGTCGCTTGCCTCCTTTGCAACGCTGGTGCCAGCCCCCATCGACAATCCTACGTGAGCCGCCTTCAGTGCCGGTGCGTCGTTGGTGCCGTCGCCGGTGACAGCCACCACCTCGTCCTGCTGCTGCAGTTGCTCCACCAGGTGTCGCTTGTCGAGCGGACGTGCCCTCGCCACTATGTCGTTGTCAATATCGTTCAGTCCTATCTGTCTGCCAATCTCACGTGCGGTCTCGCGGTTGTCGCCCGTCACCATTATCACGCGTATGCCAGCTCGCTGGCACGTCTGTATGGCATCGGTGACGTCATCGCGTACGGGGTCGCTGATGGCAACAAGTCCGATGAGCTTGAGCGAAGCCCCAGAGCCGCAGGCAAAAGCCAGTGTACGCATAGCCCTCTTCTGCCATTGGCGCAATCTCTCCTCGGCCTCGTCTCTCGGTATGTCGAAGTCGGCACACATAGCCATGACCACCTCCGGGGCACCCTTTACGAGTCTTGTGCCGTCAGACAGAGTCATGGACATATATTTCGTTTCGGTAGAGAACGGTTCCTCGGCAGCGATGCTGCATGAGTCACGCAGTGCGGCGTAGTCCACGCCGCGTTCCCTGAGCCACAGGAGCAGTGCGCCCTCGGTAGGATTTCCCAGTACGGAGTCACCGTCAAGCATGGCAGTGCTGTTGACAGCCATGCAGAGTCTCAGGGCGTCGGCATCATCCTCGCGGTACAAGGCATCAGCCACCTGCATTCGGTTTTGCGTAAGCGTGCCCGTCTTGTCGGTGCATATCACCGTAGTGGCGCCCATGGTCTCGCAGGCATGTATCTTCCTGACGAGGTTATTTGTCTTCAGCATGCGTCGCATAGAGTAGGCAAGGCTCATGGTTACCGCCATAGGCAATCCCTCGGGTACTGCGCATACCACCAATGTAACCGCCAGCATTAGCGACTGCAGTATGTTAGCTATTATCTCAGGCATGCTCACGGTGTCGTCGGTATGAAGGTACAGTGCGACCCTGCCGACGAAAACCAGTATGCCGACAGCCACGCTCGCAATGCTGATAAGTATGCCCAGACGCTTCAGCTGCTCGTCAAGCGGAGTACTCTTGCCATCCTCTATCTTCGCGGCAGTGAACGCCTTGCCGTTCTCAGTGCTGTCGCCTACGGCATACACCTCGGCAACGGCATGTCCCTCCATCACCTTAGTGCCCCTATATACGTGGTTCTCAGGGTATGTGGCTGTAGAGTCGCTGCTTGCGCTGACGCTCTTGGTGGTGATAGGCTCACCTGTCAGCGATGACTCGTCGATACTCAGTCTTGTGGCCTCATGCAACACGGCGTCGGCAGGCACCTCGTCGCCGGTGGAGAGTATTATGACATCGCCCACCACGACGTCCTTCTTCGCTATGCGTGTAGGACTGCCGTCGCGTATCACCGTCACTGGTTCGTCGTCGTTCACCTGGTTGAGGACCTCAAACTCCCGTTCGGCCTTGACCTCGGCAAGGAATGATATGCCGGTGGCAAGGATTATGGCCATGATGATGCCAGCCGGTTCGAAGAACACCTTCGCTCCGTCAGGCGATACAGGCATGCCGAGCCAACCGTAATACTCGGAAAAAGATATTGCGGTGGACAGGATGGCGGCAAGTTCGAGGATGAACACCATGGAGTCGCCGTCCTGCCAACCGGGTATCAGATGCCCCAGCGGACCGGTAAGCGTCTGCATGAAACGCTTAAACAACGATTCTTTCTTAGGCGGAGTAAGTATGTTGCTGCCATGCAGCCGCCTGCTTTCTTCTGCTTGCTTGGATGTCAGTCCCTTATATAGTTCTTTGTTCATAGTTTTGCTTGTTCGGGCAACCACGTGACATGGTTCGTAGTTTGTCCCCTGTTATATGCTGATGTTCAGAATTGAGTGCAAAATTACGAAAAATACTTGAGAAATGGATGTTAATTAAAATAAATGTAGTAATTTTGTAGTTAAAATGTAATGATTTCGTAATTTGTTACAAAGCTTTGCACGTCACAGACAGTAACAAAGAACCTCAAAAACAGTAAGCGAAGCGATGACGGATGATATAGAGAAACACTTGGAGGCACACGGCATAAAGCCTACGGCGGTGAGAATCCTGGTATGGGAGGAGGCAATGGCGCAGAGTGAGACCTTCTCGCTCAATGACATGGAGCAGCGTATGCCCCACATGGAGAGGTCGAGCATCTTCAGGGCACTGAAACTGTTTTCAGAGCACCACCTGCTGCACACCATTGACGACGGCACGGGAGTGCAGAAGTACTGCGTGTGCCGATGCGAGGACAATCACCATATAAACCACATACACTTTAATTGTCGTGTATGTGGCAAGACATACTGCCTGGAAGACTATGCCATACCGGTAGTTGCGATGCCTGAAGGCTTCAAGATGGAAGAGGCAGAGTATGTGGTGAAGGGCGTATGTCCGTCGTGTATGCAATAAATAGCGAATCGCTACGTTATTTAAAGGTGGGGCAGATACGCCCTGCACAAACCAAATATGATAACAGCTTCAATAGTAACATATAACCATCACCTGTTAGACTTCGAACCAGTGCTGAGAAGCCTCTTCGCTTCACCAGTGGATGTAATATATATAGTAGATCATTCAGACGACATGCTCGACCTGAAACAAGAACTGCAGGAGTTCGGGCAGCGAGTGCTAAAGGGTGAGGAAGAACTGAAACGAAAGGCAGAGAATGGCTTCCAGTTGATATACATACCTCACAGGAACAACGGATATGGCGGCGGACACAACGTGGCACTGAGCGAGGCGATGAAGCTCGACAGCCAATATCACCTTGTGGTAAACCCCGACGTGTGGTTCGGACCGGAGGTGATACCGGCGCTCAGGGAGTATATGGACTCGCATGAGGAGGTGGGACAGATGATGCCTAAGGTGATGTATCCTAACGGACAGATACAGCGACTGGCAAAGATGCTGCCTACGCCGCTGGATATGTTTGGCAGGTTCTGCCTGCCGGGATGGATCATAAAACGGAGGAATACCAAGTACGAACTGGGACAGTCGGGCTTCAGCAAGACGATGAACGTGCCATACCTGTCGGGTTGCTTCATGTTCTTCCGGATGTCAGCACTGAAGGAAGTGGGTACGTTTGACGAACATTTCTTCATGTATGCAGAAGACATAGACTTGACCCGTCGTATGCACCAGAAGTACGAGACACTGTATTATCCATCCGTGACGATATACCATACCTTCACCCGTGGCTCGCGAAAAAGCCTAAGGCTGCTGCGCATACACATTGTGAACATTATAATGTATTTCAACAAGTGGGGATGGTGGCGCGATGAAGAGCGCAAGGAGATAAACAACAGGGTGCAGGAGCAGATAGGCGGTGCATTGTAATTCCCCTTTGTGAAAAGTACTCGGAAATATGGCAAGGCGGATAAACAGACAAAGCCTGCCAAAGGAAAAGATACAAGCAAGAAGAACGTATGTATAGACGATTATATTTATCCATGATAGCCATGATGGTCTATTGTGCCGCAGTGTCTGCTGCAGCAGTAGGCACATGGAAGATACACCGCAGTTACTCTACGGTGGAGGACATCGTGCCTACGGGAAGCATGGTGTATGTGCAGGCAAACGGTAACCTCTACTCATACAGGGTGAGTGACAATACCGTGCAGACATACGACAAGCAGACTGGATTGGGGGCGCAAGACATACGTTTCATAGCTTGGGGCAAGAATGCCGGCAAACTGGTGATTGTCTATGAGGACTATACCGTAGATCTGCTGTCGAAGGACGGCAGTGTGGAGTCGATAGTGAGCATTAAGGAAAAGCGCACTACTAAGTCAAAGACAGTGAACAATCTCGTGGTCTATGGTGACTATGCATACCTGTGTACGGCGTCGGGAGTGATAAAGGTGAACATGAAGAATGCCACCATAGCAGATACATACACAATTGACGATTCTGTGTATGACCTTGTGGTGAAAGACAATACGATATATATCAGGACGATTGATACGGTGTATGAGGCGGGCATGGATGCCAACCTGATAGACAAGAGCGTATGGAATGAATCGGACAAGGAATGGACTGAACTCAGTGATGACGACCAAATGGTGGTGACACCGACGACGTTCTACGTGTATGATGCGACGAACAAATGCTATTGGGGCAGCGACGAGAACGGCAAACTGATACGGTACATACGCGATGACGCCGGCGACTTCGTAGCTCAGAGCAGTGGGGTGATGCCAGAAGGACCGGCATATCCGGAGCATGCCGTGGTGAGAATATACAACGGAAAGATACATACGCTGCGCGGACTATATAACATGGACAAAGACTCCGGTGCTGACGGATATGTGCAGACATACGACGGAAATACATGGTCGGTGTTTGACAATACCCTGGCAGACGAAAACGACTACAAGCATACGGATTATATGACCATGGACATCGACCCTAAAAACAGCAGGCGTATAATGGTAGGTTCAAAGAACGGACTGTTTGAGTATATAGATGGGAAGATGACAAGGCGCTTCAACAGCGATAATACGGAAAACCTCGTTGGCGGTGACAATACAGTGATAGTTAGCATGGCCTATGACGACAGCGGCAACCTGTGGCTGTTCAACCGTTTCAACAGTGCACTGCAGTGCTATACAAAGGACGGAGAATGGAAGAGCTATCCAAATGAAACGCTGCAGAAGTTGGATGGGGGAATAAGTCGTTATGTATCGACCTTCTTCGATTCAAGAGGTCTGATGTGGTTCTGTAAGAATCACTACAGCGGCAACTTCTTCGGTTTCTATAATAAAAACACCGATGAAGTGAAGCTCATTACCGAGATAGTGAATCAGGATGGTAAGAACATTAATCCTGTAAATACATACAACTCACGAGTGGTGACAGAAGACGACGAGGGAAATATATGGCTCGGCACGAACTATTACACCGTATATCTTCCCCCCGCAGACATAAAGACGATGATGGCGAGCACCTCTACGAGTGGTATTGCCGTGACGCAGCACAAGGTGGCGCGCAATGATGGCACAGGACTGGCAGACTACCTGCTCAATGGCATAGCGGTGCGCGACATAAAGACGGATGCGGCAAACCGAAAGTGGGTGGCTACGGACAATAACGGCGTTTATCTCATAAGCAACGACTGCAACACGGAGCTGGAGCATTTCACGACGGAGAACAGTCCGCTGCCGTCAAACGACGTTTACAGTATATGTGTTGACGACAAGAACGGTAAGGTGTATTTCGGTACGCTGAAGGGCTTGTGCGAATATAGCACCGGAATGACGGCCGACTATGGAGAACTGCAGGAAGATAACGTATATGCATATCCTAACCCAGTGCCACCGGAATATACAGGAGACATAACCATCAAGGGACTTATAGAGAATGCACAGCTGAAGATAACGACATCGTCAGGCTATGTAGTGCATGAAGGCGTAAGCAATGGTCCGGTGTATAAGTGGGATGGCTGTGACAAGAGTGGCGAGCGCGTGGCTTCAGGAGTATATATGGTATTGGTGGTTACTGCCACAGGTGAGCAGGGATGTGTAACTAAGATAGCCGTCGTAAAGTAATAAGGATGTATTACTACTCGCTCATTATTCCACATCATGGTAATGCTGCTCAGTTGCAGCGACTGCTTGACTCCATACCGCAAAGAGAGGATATGGAGGTGATAACCGTAGAAGACAAGGAAAGACGTGGGGCAGGATGGGCTCGCAACCAAGGATTACGACAAGCACGCGGTACCTATATATTATTTGCTGACAGTGACGATTGGTTCCTGCCGGAGATAGACGAGGTGCTTGATGAGGTAAGGAAGAGCGATGCAGACATTATATATTTCAATGCCACGGCGGTAGAGGAAACTACCGGCAAGCCGTCGCGACGTGCTGACCGCCTGAACTGGATAATGAGGCAGGAAGACGACAAGAGAGAGTTCTTGCTTCGCCATACCTTTACCGAGCCATGGTGCCATATCATCAGGAAATCTATTATAGACCGACACCAGCTGCGCTTTGACGAGACACCAATCCTTAATGACGTTACGTTCACTACCCAGGTTGGGTATTATGCAGAAAGAGTGGCGGTGCTCAATAGTACGGCATACTGCGTATGCAATCGTAAATGCAGTACTGGCAAACTGACTGACGATGCAAGACTGATAGCATATACCCAGGTAATGGCAAAGACAAATGCCTTTAATAAGTTGCATGGAATAGGCATTTATCATGCAAGGATGATGAGGCCACTGGTAAAGTGTATGCTGAAGGGAAAAATCACTACGGCAGGCAGATGTGTTAAGGAGATGAAGCAGCATGGGTATTCATGTTCGGAGATAATATTCCTGTTGGCAGCCTATCCTTGTCACCTCATAATATATCTATACAATAGACTACGTTATAGTAGGAGCTGACACAATGCGCATAGTTTATGTCATAGAGCGACTGTCGGGAACGGGAGGCTTACAGCGTATCCTGACGGAAAAGATGAACTACCTTGCGGAGCATACTGCCCACGAGGTGGTGCTGATGACCGTATGGCATGATGACAGGGCGCTGCCTTATACGATAAGTCCGCAGGTAAGACGCATTCGGCTGAACGTGCCACCAACGCTTCTGGCCCTGCCACTTGCTATAAGCAGATTCAACAGATACATCAAACGTGCAAATCCGGATGTCACTATATTCTTCCGCGCGGTAGGAGCATTGCTGGCAGGCTGCACAACGTGGGAGGGAAAGAAGATATTTGAGACACATTCGGCTTTTCAGCACTCTAACCATACATGGCTGTACCCACGCATGATGCGGAAAGTGGATGCCGTGGTATGCCTGACGCAAGGTGACAAAGCCAATTATCATGCGGCAAGACGTGTGGAGGTAATACCTAATTTCACCACTATGCAATGTGCTGAGGCTGCTCCGTTGACTTTAAAACGGTGCATAGCCGTAGGCAGATTGTGCAAGGAGAAGGATTTCGGCAGGCTTATACGTCTGTGGGGCATCATCCGGCAGGAACGCCCAGGGTGGACGCTTGATATATATGGTGACGGTGAGGAGAGAGACAGTCTGCAGCGACAGGTAACGGCGCAGGGACTTACGGGCATCGTAACGCTGCATGGTAACACCTCGGATGTCAAGGCGGAATACATAAAGAGCAGTATGCTGTTAATGACCTCGCGGACTGAGGGAATGCCGATGACTATAATAGAATCGATGACTTGCGGCGTGCCCGTTGTGGCATTCGACTGTCCGTACGGGCCATCTGATTTGATAAGAGACGGAGAAAACGGATACCTCATACCTTACGATGACGACAAAATGTTCGTAAGTAGGGTGGTGAGCCTTATGGATGATGAGAAGATGAGGAGAAATATGGGACAGATGGGCAGAACGAAAACAAAGGAGTATGCTCCGGCATCGGTTATGTCGCAGTGGCTGAAACTGTTTCAACAGATACGATGACAATTCTTTTGAAGAACCATAGAATATTACAATAATGCTACTATCAGTAATAATACCTGTTTACAAGACCGAACATACACTTGATAGGTGTGTGGAAAGTGTATTGCGTCAGGATATCGACGGGATGGAGATAGTGCTTGTCGATGACGGTTCGCCTGACGATAGTCCTCGCTTGTGCGACAAATGGGCGGAACGTGACGGGAGGATTAAGGTAGTGCATAAAGAAAACGGCGGACTGGGTGATGCACGAAATGCCGGTGTGGCACTGGCAAAGGGCGAATATATAACATTCGTTGACAGCGATGACTACCTCTCACCAGACACCTACGCACCGTTGGTAGAGTATTTATATCGACATGCAGAGACAGATATCCTGGAATACAGTGTGAACGATGTCGGGGTAAACAGACGTTACCTCAAATACAAGGATCGTACATTCCTGGCAGCAAAGGATTATTGGTTGGAGACAAAGGCATGGAGCCATGCCTATGCGTGGAATAAGATATACAAGAGAAGCCTGTTTGAGAACGTAGGCTTTCCCATGAAGGTCATGTATGAGGATTTGTGGATGCTTCCGTTGTTGCTTGAGCGAAATCCGGTAGTGACGACTACGTCGAAAGGCTTTTATAACTATTGCTTAAACAACGAAAGCATCAGCGCCAAGCCAGACAGGAACAATGTGATACAACTTCTGAAGGCAGAATGGCATGCTGCAAAGGTGATGCGCACGCATCCATTCGCAAGAAACGGATGGAGGTTGTATCAGGCTATGGCGTATAGGTTGGTAGATATAATAAAGATGAGTATATGAGGGTACTTCTGCTTGGTGAATATAGCAATGTACATAACAATCTGGCTAGTGGCCTTCGCCAACTGGGGTGCGATGTGACGGTAGCCAATGACGGTGACCACTGGAAGAAATTCAACAGCGATATAAATCTCGCACGTAGGATTTGCCCCGGTGGCGGCATCTTCGCACGCATTGGTAATGTATTGTCAGGAATACTCTTCGTGATGAGGTTGGCTATGGCACTGCTTCGTATGCGTGGCTATGACGTGGTGCAGGTCATAAATCCTATATTCCTTCCGTTAAAGGCAGAACGACATTTCTCGATATACAGATATTTGCGCAGGCATAATAAAAAGATGGTGCTGTGTGCCATGGGGGATGACTACTATTACTGCTACGTAAACCGTATGCTGAAACCTATGCGCTATTCTGACTATAACATAGGCAAGGAAGAACACTGGACGGACTTCGGTAGATGGACTTACGCAGATAAGGTAGAGACGGAGAAAGGACGACTGTGCCGTTATATTGCATCAGATTGTGATGTCATAATAGCCGGTGCGTATGAGTATTGGTTGCCATATCATCTGACAGAAGACAGGGATTCCGAAGGGAAACCGTTGAGAGAGAAACTGCACCACATACCGTTTCCTTTCAACCTGGATGACGTTGCGATAAATAAGCAATCGGAAAGTGAATACCCGATACGTGTATTCATAGGCGTAAGTAATGGACGTTCGGAGTTTAAGGGTACGGATGTCATGTTGCAAGTTGCAAGAGACCTAAAGGAAAAGTATCCTGACAAGATAGACCTGAAAGTGGCAGAGGGAGTGCCTTTTGCTGAATATCAGGATATGCTGAATGCTTCGGATATAATGCTAGACCAGATATATTCATACGGTCCGGGTATGAATGCCTTGCTGGCGATGGCGAAGGGCATGGTGACGCTTACGGGAGGTGAACCGGAACACTATGACATCCTTGGGGAAACAGAGTGTCGTCCTATAGTGAATGTGGAACCATCGTATGAGGATGTAAGCAGAAAGCTGGAGTATCTGATACTTCATCCTGATGAATTAAAGAAAAAAAGGAAAGAGAGTCGTGAGTATGTGGCACGCAACCATGACTGCATAAAGGTTGCAGAAAAATATCAGGAATTATATAAGATGGGTTGAAGCTTAACATGATTAATAAAACCCACCATAACAGTATAATGTAATGCAGAAAGTAAGCATCATCACTGCGGTATATAACGGTGAGCAATACCTATCACAGTGTCTTGACTCGCTGGTAAACCAGACATATGATAATATAGAGATAATATGTGTTGACGATGCCTCTACGGATGGTAGTATGGAGATATTTCAGGACTATGCTCGTAGGGACGGTCGCATAAAGGTTGTCAGGCAGAGCGTGAACGGCGGTGCGCAGCTTGCCCGTCAGGCTGGTGTGGATATAGCTACAGGCGACTATATCATGTGTATAGATGGTGATGATTGGCTCGATACCGACAGTATAGAAATATGTGTGAGGGACTTTGAAGAAAATCCAGATGTGGACTGTCTTGTGTTCAATGATGTAAGGCACAGGCCTGACGGTTCTTCATTTACTCCTGCCGACCGATATGTCTTTCATAAGATTACGGGTGAGCAGTCATTCTATTGGAGTCTGCCGTGGCATATAAACGGAAGGAAGATTGTAAGGGCAGAACTGCAGAGACGTTTTCCGTGGGATAATTCTTGCCGTGTGTATGGAGATGACAATACGTCCATACTCATAGGACTGTTCTCTCGTTGTGTGATGCAGACACGTGCCACCTATAACTATCGCTTACTCCCAGCTTCGTTAAGTCATGGGGTAAGCATGGGATGGTTTACATGCCTGAGGGCACACAACTCAATGTCTGTGCAGTTAAGGCAACTTGGTGTCAAGAGAGAACTGCGAGCCTATCATGAAACATTCCGATGGGAGAAATTCATAAACTCATACAGGCATTATTACATGCTTCGTAGCAGACTGACACCATCACAGCGTAGCGAGGCACTGGCAATAATGAGGGAACAGCGTCATAATGTAGATTTCTCGCTTGTAAGTAAAGGACTGAAGCGTAAGTTTGGCTATATGCCATTGCTGTTCTCTTGGAAACTTTTCCGCCTTCAGGAAGAAATATATTTCACCCTGCGCACATTGCTTGGCAGGAAGATGAAGAATCTGGTATGATGGCTACGTGGCATCATGTATATTAGCCTTTCCTTCCTTTGTCGTATCTGTAGTAGGCATATACTGCACTGAGTATTACCATTGCAGCTCCTGCAATATAGTAAGTCCAGCCTTCTGTCATGGTGCAGATGGCATAGGTTGCACCGATCATAATCAGATAGCCCACCATAGGTATCAGTGTGCCAACCTTTAGTGTTATTCCGTATTTCCACTTGCTGATAATCATTACCAGGAGCATGTCAATCATGTTCTGTATCGTCAGTGCTATGCCCATGCCTAACAATCCGCCGTGGTGATAGCCCACTATTACAAGTAACAGGTCAATCGCTCCCACTATGTTTATGAATAGGAACGTACGGTTGTCGCCGGCAGCTAGTGGCAGGTATGCGTGCGATAGGTACACTGCACGGAAGAACAGGCCTACAGCTGTAGCCTGTGCCATAGGTATCATGGTGACGAACTCCTCTGACAACAACAAAGGAACGATAGCTGGTATTGCCACTATGAGTGCTATCAGTAACGGCGTTATGAGCATCATCGTAGCCTCTTGCTGCTTTATTAATGTTATGCTACGTTCAGCTTTGTTGGTAATCACGCCGGTTAGTCGTGGGAAATAGTCTTGGTCCATGGCAGCGAATATCATGCCTGCGTATGTCATGGTCAGTGTGTAGCCGGAATTGTAAAGTCCAACCATGTGAGTGCCGGCGTCCTTGTTGAGGTACGACTGTATAAAGAGTCCTACTATGTGTGTCATGATGCTGCACACTACGAAGTTCGTACCTATGGTAATCATTACAGCTCCCTTCGACAGATTGTTCTTGCCGAAGGCGAATGTAGGCTTGTGTGTCTTGTATCCGAATGCCAGCGTGCTGATCATTATGCAGCCGAAGAGTGCTACCAGTGCAGGTAGCACGCCATCTATTCCCCACATATAATATATAGGTAGTGTGACGATGAGGCCGAGTGATACGTTTATTACGGACACCGTTGCCAGTCTGCGCAACTTGCGCAGTCCTTTCAATACAGCCATTTCACCGCATGTGATGGTACTGAAAGCCACGGCAGGCGACAGTATTACATATCCCCATGTGTGGTCGTAGTCATCGAATGTGAACATTGACAGTGGTGAAGCAAATGCCATGCAGAGAAACATTCCTGCCAATGCCAGTAGTAACACCCAAGAACGTAGCAGTCTGACTTCTGAGTCAATATTCTCCAGACACTTACTGCGTGTGTTCTCGTCGGTTGCATTCTGCCATTCCTCGTATGATTTTGATATGCCTCGCACACCACTGACGTCGAGTCCCAGGTTGGTAGTGCTGTGCAGCAGTTCCCTTGTTTCGTTGTATATGCCGTTAAGTCCTACACCGGTAGGTCCCAGCAATACGGCTACTATCTTTGTTCGTATGAGGTTGAGCAGTATGTTCAGTCCCTGCACTCCTCCAAGTAGGCTTATGGCCTTCAGTACGTTGTTATATTTGTTATTTTTTGTCATTCTGTGTTATTATGTATTCGCGGTGCATATAGCTTGTGGTGGGTGTTGATAGAATTTCCCTAAAGCATTATGGCAGCAAGCTTCGCACCGTCAATTCTGCCAGCCCTTATCTCTCTTTCTATCTGTCTTAGTCGCCATTTACTTGTAGCGAAATTCCTCATGCGCTCACCATGCAGCTGATGCATCATGGCAGCAGCATACGCATCGCTTTGTGGCAGTCTCCATGTCTGCGACAATAGGCGTATTATGTCGTCAAGACATTCCTCGTACCATTGTTGTGTGTCTGGTATGCCGAGTGTCAGTCTGTCGTCGTCCTCTATCTTGCACATCCAGTATATGTCCAGCAATTTCGGTTGCTGTCTCTCCTGTGATGTCGCACTGTAAGGATTGTATGTGTACAGATAGCCGATGTGGTCTGTCATACGTATGTTTCTTGCCAGAGGTTTCACCAGTGTCTGTATTACGCCATCCTCGTGCCAGTAGCCCTCTGGAAACTGTATATGTTCAAACAGTCTTGAGCGAATTAGTTTGCCACAGACATAGCCGGTAGTGCCGTAGTGCCGACTGATGGTCTTGCCGTTGAGGCTAACCCTCTCGTGTGCACATTCCACTATGTCTGCATCATCGCTGTATGCAGCGTCGAGCAGTCTCTCTATGGTGTTGGGGGCAATAGTATCGTCGGCATCCACGAACATTATATACTTTGCGTCAATGCTTCTCAGTGCAATGTTTCTTGCCGTTGCTACGCCCTTGTTCTCCTGCGTCGTCACCGTTATCCTGTCAGCATATGCTTTTAGTATTTCAGATGTGGCATCGGTACTGCCGTCATCCATTACTGCAACCTGAAACGTATATTTTGTTTCTTGGTTAAGTATTGAGTCAAGGCAACGCTTGATAAACCTCTCTGCGTTGTATGCAGGTACTATCACCTTCAGGTCATAGCGTGGACATTCCTCTATGTGATTGTTGCATATACATGATTTGTCGCTGCCAGTGTGTATCTGCTGCAGTATGGCCTCAGCCTCTTCCAGCGTCATCATGGTCTTGCGTTGAGAGCCAAATGGGCGCAGCAGTATGTATGCAACCTTGCACAGGTGCACCCGCCTAAGATAAGGCTTCAGCCTTTCTGCTATTTCAAGAAGTCTGTTGTCCATTACCATCTTCGCTGATATCTATGCTATATACGTTGCACGCTATGCTCCTTCCGCCGAATCCCTCCTTTTGCTGTAGCAGTCCGGTGTTGAGGCTCTCGCCGTCTGTAGCCATGCTTGTGCCGAAGTCGAAATAACGGTATGTATCATTTTTCCTGCTCATTGCTATAAGCTCTGGCATCAGCAGGTCAAGTGCATTATGCAATTTTCCTTCGTGCGATGCCGATATATACTGAGTCCTTACCACCTGCTTGCTTATGAACAGTAATGTGCCGGCGATAGTCTCGCCTGTCGGACTTACCACCGTGCAGCACCTTATGTTTTTTGGGAATGCACTCTGCAGTCTTAGTATTTCATCAAGTGAGTGTACAGGCTTGGCATTAAATCGCTCCATCAGGTTGCTTGTCAACAGTGGCCAGAAGTCTGTTATAGGTGCATCTGTAACAACCTTATAGCCCTCCCTTACGAGCTTGTTGTGCGTGGTGCCTTTTCTTGAAGACGTCGTGCCGTTGGTCGTGGCATACAAATCCACAGCGGTCATTACTGCGCAACCGACTTTTGTTGCATTATGTCGCCAAAGCCAGTATTCGTCTTCTTCCGATGGCAATGTATGATAAACTTTCGGAATTTGCTTGTATATCAGTTTTCTAAAGCCGTTGCCGCGCAGATAGTCTTTGATGGCGGTGAACATCTCGCCTACCTCTGCTATGTGCGCTTTTCTTGACAATACCAAACCTCCGTATGTCAGTCCCTGGTGCGAATACAACGTAGTATCCTTTTCGTCGGCAGGTAATAGACCTACGAGTCTTGTCTTGCTTTCATTGCAGTCGTATATCATCAGTGAATGGTCTTTGAACCTGTCGCTGTGATAGTCCATGTAAGCACGCATGAAGAGGAAGGTGCCGTTCTTTGAACCTTCCACGAAACCATCCCATTCTTGTGCGTTCTCGTATGTATATCTTACGACTTTTAGCATGTTGTGCGCTTTATTGTGCTGATCGTACCTGTTGATTAGCTTTTTATTTTAGTCTGTATCAGGGAAATGATAACGTCATTACGGTAGGATTGTTGTTGGTTTTCCACATACCATGTAGAGGCAATTAACAGTCCTATCTTATATATAACGTATCAATTCTTGAAATAGTATTTTTCTTTTGAAATAAAACAATAATGGCTGCGCATACATGGCGTGTGCGTAGCCATAGGAACCAATAAATCTTCTTTTGAAACAAATCAGCCCCCGGGATAACTTTAAAAGTTAATTCCGGGGATTTCTGTTTTGTGCCCGTATCCCGAATTGTTAAGGTGGGTTCTAAAAATTCCCACAAGTCAAATTAGTCGATTATATGAATATCA
>DGHL01000083.1:1912-3066 GCA_002392645.1 Prevotellaceae bacterium UBA3849 | reverse complement strand
CTCCGCTGGCGAGTGTGCAGGCTGTGCTGAAAGACCAGTTGCACATAGAGACGAGCATCGAAGAGAACATGCTCAACGAGGTGAGTCATGTGGTGGAGGGTTATTCTGGCATAGCTGTGGCTCCTAACCAGCCTATCGTGGGTGGCAACGTGTTTACTCAGGTGGCTGGAGTACATGCCGACGGTGACAACAAGCACCAGCTGTATTGCAACGACCTTGTGCCAGAACGCTTTGGCAGAAAACGTGAGTATGCGCTGGGTAAGAACTCGGGCAAGGCTAACATCGAGATGAACCTGCAGGAGTTAGGGCTTGACCTCACACCTGAGCAGACCAAGAAGGTAACAAAACGTATTACCGAACTGGGCGACAGGAAGGCGATAGTGACTCAGGAAGACCTGCCATATATCGTTGCCGATGTGCTGAAGCACTCCGCGCCAGAGGACCGAGTAAGGCTGAAGGCTTACATGGTGAGCCTCTCTTACGGACTGAAGCCTCATGCTGCCATCAAGATTTCTATCGACGGCAAGCGCTACGAGGCTGATGCTACGGGCGACGGTCAGTATGATGCATTCATGAAGGCTCTGCGCCACATCTACAAGGAAACGCTTGGACGCACCTTCCCTATGCTGGAGAACTACGCCGTAACCATCCCACCAGGTGGTAGGACGGACGCCTTAGTGCAGACGCAGATAACATGGCGCATGAAGGACGGCAGAATACTACGCACTCGTGCTCTGGATGCAGACCAGACGGAGGCTGCTATCAAGGCAACCTTCAAAATGCTGAATCAGATAGAGGAAGAGTTTTGATTCAGTTTACTAAAAACGAAAAGTTACTCTATGGTACGGCGTAATGCCGTACTTTTTTATTGCCTCACGGTGCTTCACTGTGGGGTAACCCTTATTGGATAGCCAGTCGTACTGGGGGTACTCAGCAGCGAGGTTGTTCATGAAATCATCACGATAGGTCTTGGCGAGAATGCTTGCCGCTGCTATGGCGAGGTATTTGCCGTCGCCCTTCACTATCGTGGTGTGAGGCAGGGGTTGGCAGTCATAAAGCAAGGGCATGTTCTCATAGCAGTCAATGGTGCTATGATCAACAGAGGGATAATAGGGGTCGAAACGGTTGCCGTCTATTATCAGTGCCTCTGGCTT
>DGHL01000083.1:0-1843 GCA_002392645.1 Prevotellaceae bacterium UBA3849 | reverse complement strand
GGTCTATCGCCCTGTGCATAGCGAGATAGGATGCATGGAGGATGTTTATCTTGTCTATCTCCTGCGCCGTACACACTCCCACAGCCCATGCTATGGCGTCGTGCTCTATCTGCTCTCGCAACTGATATCGAACTTTCTCAGTCAACTGCTTCGAGTCGTTCAGCACATCGTTATGATAATCGTCAGGCAAGATTACGGCTGCTGCGTACACAGGACCAGCAAGGCATCCCCTACCCGCCTCGTCGCAGCCAGCCTCAATCTTCCCAGTATAATAATGTGGTAAAAGCATCAATCTTTTAATTTGAATGTTACTTCCTTAACAAGGCGGAGGTGGTAAGATGATGATATACTTGCATTAGATATAGCATTATCAGCATTATTTGAATAGAAAGTATATCTCTTCTCCGCTCCTTCACACAAGAAATAAACATTACTTGATGGCAATTCTTGCCATCCATCCAATGTCAACTTATTCAAGTTTGTTCTCGTTTCACTTGGTATTCCAAGTGCACCTACTATATTTCTCGCTTGTTCAGCAGTTGGAATATTCCAACCTGATATACCATCCTCACTATAATTTGATGCTATAGTCTGTAAATCACTATCTTTTGACAAACCTGACCACTCCGATTTACTTATCAACAAACCAACATTACCATTCATGTAAGCAACCACATGTCCTGCCCATACAGAACCTGAAGATGGGAAAGCATCAACAACATATTCGCCATCAGCATATTGAGGAGGCGTAGTCTCTCCATTTGTACCAGGACCGAAATCAAATGATGAAACAATTGGTGTCCCCCATCCTTCAGTTTCAATATTGCACGATATCTCCATCGTCTTATTGGCATCCTTATATGTTCCGTTGAAATGATAAGGAGTGCCAGCAACGAGAGCAGCATTATAATTAACTGTATATGACAAAGTATTTTCATCTTCTGTTTCATGAGTTATCGTCAACTTTGTCTTTGAGCTTGTGCCTGGAAACATATACACAGTAGCCGACTTCCACGTAGTGCCGTCACTCTGCTTCGTGAGGTCGAACGTGGCAGAAGTTAAGCCTGAATAATCTCTACTTATATCCATACTTCCATATTGACTCTCCACTTTAACTGTAGTTGAAACAACCGTTGTTGGAATATCGCTCAACGTAAGATCCACAGAAGCAACTGCGTATGACATAGATAGAGTGGTTGACAGATCGTCATCCTCTACAGTTATTTCCTTTGTTCCCTGCATTATCGGAGTGTCAAAGTAACCCTTACCCGTTGTGACAATGTTCTCTCCTACGATTTCTGATTCACCTGTTTCTGAACCCGCAACTGCATAGAGAGTATATTCACCTTTTCTCAAGTGTAATGAACCTACGGTCTCACCACTTTCTACACTTGCCCTTTTCTCCACCAGTCCGTCGGCATTGACGGCATAGATGGTTAAGGGTGATGGGATGTCCACGTTAGAGTCACCAGACTTAGAGGTTACCATTACGCTGTAGGTATCGTCCTGAGCTACTACAGAGCTGATTTTATCGCCAAGGTCTATCTGCTGGCATGATGCAAGGAGCAATGCAGAAGCTGTAAAAGTAAAAATCTGTTTCATAATATTATTCGGTTGTGCATTTAATTTGTTATTGCAATTTCAGTTAGTCTTTTTACACGAAAAAGGAGCAGGTTGCCCACTGCTTCCTGCTCCTTCCTATCTGTTCTTTTACTTTTTCATACTTGTAAAAACCCTTGTAATAAGAATTACTGGTGCTGCTCACGAAGCAAATCGTTTACAGTCTTTACTGGGTTGAATGTGCCGAGTGGAACCTCTACGAAGATGGTGTTCCAGTCAGACA
>DGHL01000097.1 GCA_002392645.1 Prevotellaceae bacterium UBA3849 | reverse complement strand
TCAATGTTTAGCGGACAGTAATATTTAGAAATAGTAGGCCATGCCCAACTGCCATGAGTTGTACTTACTCTTAACTGTACCTGTCACAGTTTTTGTAGCGGCGTCAAATATGGTAGCCTCACCAGTCTTGCCACAAGCAATGTTGTAGTTGGCCTTCAGCTCTACATGGCTGAGGATTGTGCAACCGAGACCTACGTTGACAGAGAAGTTACTCTCTTTCCAACTCCAGTCTGCTACATTATTAAAGAGTCTCTTGTCCTTTGAGAAGTTGAATGCCACCTGAGGACCTGCGAAGAGGAAGATATCAGCTACAGAACCCAGTCCCCAGCCGTAACGTACATTGACAGGAATGGCGAGCTGACGTGAGATGATGCTCTGTGTCTCGCTTTCGTTCGTAACCTCTGTGCTGCGCTGATCGTAGAGTGCTGATGCGTCAACAGAAAGACCTACGATAGGCACGGTGAACTTGACCGTAGGACCAATATAGAAACCTGCACGATTGTCCTTCTGCAGATTGTTTACCACATTACCACTTAACTTCATATTCACAAGGTTGGCACCGCCACGGACACCGAATTTCACCTGTGCATTTGCCGGAGCTGCGAGCAATGCAACCGAAACGGCAATAATTGATAAAATCTTTTTCATAATGCTGTATTTTAGTTTTGTTTGTAATTTGTCATGTTCATAAAGACCGCTGACCGTTCCACTACCCTATCATTAGTGTCTTTGTCTGCGAACACTTACTCGAGCAGCAGACGATACGCCACTGCTGCTTGCAGAACTCTTTGCAGGCTTCTTGCTGACGGTTGTATCTGAATTGCCTACAGAGCGACGGTTTGCCCTTGACTTCTTAGCCTTTGGATTTGCTGCCTCTACCTTTGCTATCGAGTCAAGCGAATCCTTACGGGCCTTGTCTCCCCAGATGTTCTCCTCAAAAGCTTTCAGCTCTGCCTCTATACGCTTTTGCTCCTTTGCCATAGCGCTGTCGGTAGGACAGTATTGAGCAAGAGTCTGACCAAGCATATTGTTGGTCTTGTATATCTTGCCACGATACATGTGCTTTACGAAATAGTCGTCCATGCTCATGGTTGCAGCGTTGTTGATGTCGCTGGTCATGATGGTCTGCTTGGTGAGGAATGGTGCAATGTCGTCATACTTCACCCAGAAGAGAGGATAGCGTGCCACGCCATCGCCGAAATCGTCATCACGCAGCATGATAGGACAAAGGGCAATAACCTTTGTGTGGAATGTGGCAGAGTTCTGATCAAAGTATGATGACTCCTTTATATAGTATGCCTTTACCTCACGCGATGGTATGTCTGAGTTGTCAAGGTGCAGCCTGCCATCCTTGCGCTCATAGTATATATGGTAGTCATCGAGCAGTGACAATGGCTTCAGTTGGTTGTCTGGTTCAAACGACTCATTACCATCTATATTATACTTATAAGCCTTTATCTGTCCTTGCAATACCAATTTGAAAAGATAGGTAAACAGATTCATCTGTGTGCCTACTGGCTCTATAGGATAGTACATACCCGAATTACTACCTACGGTAAGGTCTATCTCACGGTAGATATCACGACGCCATACCACGTCTTCCTTCATCTGCATGGTGGCAGGATAAGAAATCTGAGCGCGAGTGGTCAGCGTAGTGGCACTCTTGCGAGCGGAACCATTCTGTGCCTGGTTACGACGCTGTGCTGGTTGCGCCTGAATTAATTGAAAAGTGAAAAGTGAAAAGTGGATAATGAAGATTGCCTTCAATGCTGTTCCACATATTTCTTTTATCTTATTCATAATATTATATTCTTATTTAATCATCATTAATTATCTCACTACCACAATTATTTCACTACCACTTCCATACCACCAGGTAGTGTGCGGGCTATTCCATCAGGTCCGACGGCATGTACCTGAGTGATGAAGAAACTCTTCGAACGTGACAGTTTGCGGAACAGTTCCTGCTGACGCGGTGAGAAGGATGCGCCGTTGCTTACTATAGGCACACGGTTACCCATGTTATCAAAGAATACTGCAACAAAACTTGTCACCTTAAACTCTATGTCGAGCAGTCCGTCATCAATAGCCGCATGCAACGTGGTGGCACCCATCAGGTCACCCTTGGCCATATTGCCTCCCTTGAAACGGTCTGTACCTATCTTTATATATGGTGTTGGATTAGGCAACTTACGTACATGGAACGTAAACTCTCCCATGCGTACCGGCTTACCAGTTGCCGTACTTGAGACAGTAATCGTAACGTCTTTACCAACGGCAGACGGACGGGCAATGTACTTACCCGGACCTGTCGGCGTGAATGAACCACCTGACATGGTTGCCTGCACCTTATTAAGCGGTACACCAGGTATGCTGACAGATATTGGGTTGTTGAAACCTGCATAAAGCACGTTCATCAAATCAGCAGAAACAGTTGCTGATGGATCGACGACGGTATATTTCTGTTCGAAGTCGCGGCGCAGTATGTTGCCACCACCATCCTTCATGGTCATATATCCCGAAAGAGTAAAGTCACCAGTCTTGCCCGGCATGAATTCGTAAGTGTTGTTGCGAAGTTCTACCTTGCGGCCTCCGATGTATATCTCAGGCTGCTGTGTGGTGTCTATCGCTGCCATTACAATCTGTGCAGAGAATTTGTCACCTCGTATTACGGTCTTTGCATCAGGTATGACAAAGGCAGAAAGCTTGTTTACACGAATATCCTTGATATCTATGTTACTGACAAGCGTATGAAGCACCTCACCTTCAGCATAGCGCACATCATTCTGCAGTTTTGAAAGCAATGTTACAGCAGCAGCTACTGGCATCTGTTCGAACATGTATTCCTGCCAGTTCTTGCCCAAAGCCTTTGCCTTAGGCGATACCTCCGTAGAGAGGTTGCCTTCTATAATCTTACGTAAGCGTTCATCCTTCAAAAGACCTACACACTTAGTACGATAGTCTTCTATCATCTTCTGCAGTCGTGGTCCTTTTCCCCTGCCTGGTGACAACATCACCTGTGATGCAGCTTCAAGGTCTTCACGATTTTCTATGTTGTGTATATCACCATCATCTCCATCTGCCTCCTTGACAATGGCAATCTTCAGTTCTTCAGCGAAGTTATAGAGTTCATCACTCATCTTCTTTACTTGCTGCGCTTTCTCATACCATTCACGCGTTTTCTGCGGATTGGCTTTCATCTGCGCATCGAAGTCTGCATATATGCCGAGATTCTCTTTTGTTGCATTGACAGTAGAACGGTCAAGTCCTTCTGACACAATAGAGAATCCGTTGAGCACCTCCGTAGAGACGTTCATCGCAAGCATCGCCATCAGTACCACATACATGAGGTTGATCATCTTCTGACGAGGAGAAACTGGTCTTTTCTTTATTGCCACAATATATTAAGTTATGAGTTGTGAGTTATGAATTATGAGTTATGAGTTGCAAACTCATGCGTTGCAAGTTATGAGTTATGAATTATGAGTTATGAGTTGCAAACTCATGCGTTGCAAGTTATGCATTATGAACTATGCATTATAAATTATGCATTATAAATTATGCATAATTCTGCATTCCTCCTGGCATATTCACGGTCATAGCCTCTATCATGCGTGTGTAGATACTATTGAGTTCCTGTATCTTTTGTGCCATGATGCGGGTCTGCTCATTGATAGAGTCTTGAGTAGTGATTTGCTGTGAAGCAGACTTGAGCTGCATCTCATATACACGTGCAATGCCTGTGAGTGTACGGTTAAGATTCTCCATCTCCTCACTATCTGTAGAGAGGCGTGAGGTGAGCTGTCCAACCTTCTCAAGCATCTCGTTGAGTTCTGCCAAACGCTCTATGTAAGCCTTTGTGACAACCTCCATCTCTGCGGCAGTCTCCTGTGACACTGCCGGTGCAGGGGTGATAACCTGAGGTACTGTGCCAACAGAAGCAGTAGCGACTTTTGGTTGCTCGTTGCCTGTGGTATTTCCTTCCTGAGTGTTATTCTCTGAAGTCTCTGATGTTTCAGTAAACTTAATCTCTTCAGCCTTCTCTCCCTTGTTAGCCTGCTGTGAACCACCGATAATCACAGTGCCCGCAGCAGCAGGACTTCCGCCACCTACTACGACTGTGCCGCCTGATACAGGAGCGCCACCGCCTATAATCGTGGTGCCGCCAGCTACTCCACCACTAACGGTGCCACCGCCAATGACAGGAGCGCCACCACCAATTATTGTAGTACCGCCACCTACGTTTCCACCGCCAACAACGACAGAAGCCGCACCTGATGATACCCTTCCAGCATTTGCATTACCACCCACAACACCGCCAGCAACTGGTGCCGCTACGCCTGAGTTTGCAACAGTACGCACTGCAGACGGTGCTACCGTTGGTTCGCCAAGTGGACTCGCTGCAACATGGTCTATCACTTCATCTGCCATGTGATTATCAAGATCCATATCTATCGTAGTCTTGTCAAACGGACGGTCAAACGCAGATATGAAGAACACGACGACCTCAGTACCCATACCAAGGAAAAGCATGAAGTTTGCACCTGGCAGGTGGGTAAGTTTAAACAGTGTACCGAGAATTACGACTGCGGCACCCCATGAATAAGCGTAGTTAAGGAACGTCTGTCCTGGAACGCTGTCCATCCATTTCTGCAAGAAATAGATAAAGTTTATTTTGCTGTATTTTGACATCTTGTTAGTTATGTTTATGAGTTATGAATTGAACCCCATACGGTGCATGTTATGCTGTGCGAGCTGTGAGTATATTGCCCAACTGCATACTATTTATCACCTTTTCTTCTTTCCTCTTGCGTTCATGCTTGCCGAACTTGCCAGCGAACGTACGCATCGGAAACCGATATACGAGCGAGGTTGGTTCTGATATTCCCATGAGCGCCATGCTGAGCGTATGTGGCTCTCCGGATCTTTCCATGAACCACCACGAACAGACTTCTTCTTCATGCGGTATGGATCCTCCTTCGCAGCCTTGTATTCCAACTGCGGATTAAGGTCATTCATTGCCTCTACGCCAGCCTCTGTGTATATGGTAGAGGTCCATTCTGCCACATTACCTGCCATGTCATACAGTCCGTTGGTATTCGAAGCATATATGCCCACCTTGCTTGTTATAAGGTTACCATCCTTTGTATAGTTGCCACGGTCAGGCTTGAAGTTAGCGAAGAAACAACCATCACCATTCTTCACATCCTGATTTTCCCAAGGGAACTCCGTTCCGTTCTTACCACGTGCTGCATACTCCCACTCAGCCTCGGTAGGCAGGCGATAACGCTGCACATAGCGTGCTGCACCAGACAAACCCTTCAGCAGATACTCCGTGCGCCATGCACAGAAAGCGTTTGCCTGCTCCCACGTAACGCCTACCACAGGATAGTCGTTGAATGTTGGGTTGCAGAAATAGTTACGCATATATATCTCATTATCGCTGTTTGTGAAGTCGTTCACCCAGCAGGTAGTGTCCGGATATACATTAACAATATATGTATTGACGAAATCCCACGCACCAGACAGCGGACGGTTTATGGTCTCGCGTATTATCTTACCTTCATCATCCACGTATGCCGTGTCCTTGGAGATCATAACCACCTCGTCAGCATTCACCGTTACATCGGTATTAAGGTTACGCTCCTCCGGGTTCAGACGGTTACGACGCAGTGCTGCCGTTGTATAGTCATATATCTCGTAACGGTAGTTCAGCTGTCTTGCATCAAGCAGCTTTTCTCCCGTCACGGGATTAGTGACATACATGCTCTCTATGGCACGCAGTTCATCCTCGTTAGGCTTGCGTGGCAGAGGTTTCTTCCAGTTTATCTGCGGTGTAATCGGATCACCGTTCTTATCCTCCGTTATCATATAAGTCTCGTCACCGCCGTATGCAGGATCAGCAAGACGCGTGCGCAGGATGCTGTCGCGCACCCACATTACGAACTGGCGGTACTCAGAGTTTGTGACTTCCGTCTCATCCATCCAGAAGCCATCAACGGATATGTCTTTCTCCGGAGTCATCTTACCCCACAGACTATCTTTCTTACTGTCTATACCCATGTGCAGAAAGCCACGATTCACCAGTGTCATGCCAAACGGTGTAGGCTCCTGGAAGCCCTTACCGCCACCTACGCCTGTAAGTTCACCACCACGCTGTGACTGTGTCATCTTTCCACCGAAACAGCTGCCGAACGTCATTACGACTGCCGCAGCAACGAGCGAGATTGATATGTTCTTTATATTCACCATTGTATAATATTTGCTATTTAAGCCTTTTGTTTTCCTTACCATTCTCCATACACCCTACAGTGTGCGCACTGTCTGATGTCGGTTCTTACCTTTCTTGCCGAGGTCCACATCCATTTGATAGCCAACAAACAGTTCATGCGAACCATTCTTTATGCTTATTCCGTTGGTGTATGCCTCAAACGAATATCCCACCAGGACTCCCTGGAACTTACCACCCACAAGGAGTGTGACAGAGTTTGTAGGACTATAGTTCAAGCCTGCATACAGCATCTTGTCATCAAAGGTATAATACAACCTTCCAGTCACATCCGCCCTATAGGCTGTAAGATCAGTCTGCACAAGTGCCGATGCCTCGATCTTCATCAGAGGATTAGCCAGTTGGAACGACATACCTCCCGTAGCATAAAAGCTCGGAGCCACCTCCAGTTTGTTATTCGTTCCCAGTTCTATAGCCGGAGCCGTCAGATGTTGTCCGCTGATGCCAGCATACCAGTTCTTACGCTGATAGAAGAAACCAAGACACAGGTCAAGTCCGTTACCGTCTATGTCGCTTTTAGAAAGCACATCATCCTTATCTCCGCCATATTCGACCTTCGAGCCGTTCCATTTCTCATTAAGGATACCCACGGATAGACCACCTGAGAACCATCCTTCCCCGAGTGCTTTTCGCAAGGCATACTTCACGTTAAGCCTTTGGTGTGCGAACAAACCAATCTGGTCGCTCATCAGCTGCACTCCCACGCCGTGTATCTGCTTCAATGCCACGAAAGGAATGTCTCCTTCCACCACGAATGTCTTCGGAGCATTCTCAAAGCCCGCCAACGTCATGGCATACGCGCCAATCACGTTAAGTTTGTCCTGTTTTCCCACCGTTGCCGGATTATACACCGGCTGCATATCGTAGTAGTGGGAGAAATACGGGTCATACTGTGCGCCAGCCTTCATTGAGACCAGCACAAGGAGGGCTGACAATATGACGAGTCTATACTTCTTCACTTTTTAACAAACGCAAAAGGGACGGTTTTATTTCCCGTCCCTTAGTTGCTATATGTTAAAAACATTAAAAATCCCATTAATTCTATAATCATGCATAGCTGTGCATGCCGCCGAGTATGTAGTTTACGCCGAAATAGGTAGTGAGAACTGTCAGGAATGCACATATTATGTATATGTGATATACGCGTGGTTTATTGAATACGCCTATCGACTCTCTGTGCATGGGCACTGCATACACCATGAACGTGATGAGCGCCCACGTCTCCTTCGGGTCCCATGACCAATAGGTGCCCCATGACACGTTTGCCCATACGGCTCCGAGGAATATGCCTATGGCAAGCAGGAATACTGCCGGATAGAGTAGTAATTGTGACAATGCGGTATTCTTCTCCACCTGCTGCGTCTTATTGCCGTGAATGAGCCACAGTCCCTGTATGCCAAGCAATACCTGCAAGGCGAAGAGGGCGTATGCACACATAACCGTCATCACGTGTATGGACAACAGCGGCGACTGCAACACCGGCATCAGCGGCGTTATCTGCGGCGTTCCGCTCGCTATCATTGCCACAAGCAGGCAGAAGGCTGCCACCAGCGTGCCGAAGCCTATCATTATCGGGAACTTGCGATACATCGCCATGGTCATGATGAGCAATGCCCACGCCATGAACTGCATCGTCTCATAGCCGTTGCTGACGGGCACATGTCCGCCAACCCACCAGCGCAAGCAGAGCAGGACGGTGAGATACAGCGCCAACAACGCCACATACCCCGTGGTCACTATCTTAAACCAGCGCTCACGGCACCTCTTCCATGATGCTGAGATGACCACACACATTACCAATCCTACCATGAGTGTAAGGAATACCGGCCATTTCATAGTGTTCATCTTGTTGTACGCTATTTCAGCGTTGATGGTATTCCGGCTTGGCAACACCTCGCCAATCATGTCGCGCTGAAACAGTTTTATCTTGGCGATTATCTCAAGCGAACGTTCTTTCTGCCCCGTCACTATGCTTTCCGTAAGGAAGTCCATGGACTGTTTAATGAAGAACTGTTCTTTGACGGGTATCTCTTTCGGTAAAACCTGATTACCGGGGACATACCATTTCACCTCTCCCTTTCCCTCGTAGGGAAACATCTTTATCATCTCTCCGTGATAGAACATCTCCACCACATTATATTTCTCGTCGGCCTCCATCAGTGCCTTGCGGCTAATGGTTCCCTTCCCCTGCTTCAGGTCGTCAAGTGCCTTCTTCAGTTTGTATTCGTGATATTCATCCAGGAAGTCGCTGTACGACGCCCACTGTCCGTCAATGCCGAGCAACTCCTGCACCTCCTTGCTCTTTATGCGTATGAGCTTCTGCTTCTCCCATGGCGAGTAGTATATCATCCAGCTGACGAATATCTCGTCGGCTGAATATCCATTCCATGAAGCCTTGCCCGCCAACTTGGTTACGAAGTCGGTAGCCACGGTGTTCACAGGGCATATACGGTTGTTGTAGAGCACGCACACCGTACCCATCTTGCGGGCTATATCCTTGTCAACACAGGGCAGTTCATCAGCACTTACATTCTGAGCCATGAACAGCAGTGCCAGCAGTGTCACTACCGATTGTGTGGCTTTCTTGTAAAGGCTGCGTATCATCGTCTTCTTAGACAGCAACGTGCATACTATGCCGACAAACAGCATCAGGTATCCCATGTATGTCACTGCTATGCCATACGGGTCATGGTACACTCCGAGCGCTACGCCCTGACCGTCACTGTCATAGCTCGACTGATACAGTCTGTAGCCTTCCACGTTTCCTATGTTGTTCATCGATACCGTCACGTCTTGTGTCTCGCCGTCAGTCTGCGCCTGCAGGATGCTCTGGTAGTCAAGCGGAGCGTCGGTTCCGGGGTAGTTTACTATGTTGAAGCTCTTCAGCCTCAGCGCAAAGGGAAACTCACGTTTCACACCGTCCTCGTCAACGTATTCCTTCGTCTCGGTGTTCATCCTCAGGTTTACCGTACCCTTTGCCGATGTCAGGTGGGTTATCAGTGCCCCTGCCAGTATCACCAGGAACGATACATGGAGCAGCATCACCGCCACGCGCCTGTACAGTTTGCGATGCATCATGTATGACATTGACGCCGCTGCAAGCATTGCCCACAGCAGAGCGAACCACCATGCACCATAGATGTTGTCACCTACGAATGCCGTTCCTTTGTATTTTTCTATTATGGTAGCAATTCCTATACACACGATTATGAGTATGTATAAGACATATATAATCTTCTTCGTCACAAGTATTTTATGTTGTTCTTTTCGCCATGACATCGTATTTAACTTGCGAATCCTTGCGATGAAAATCACCAAACCTTATTTTGGACTCAAAATCGGCAAGAATTTTGCATTTTTCACAAGTCACTGAATATCAGAGAATAATGTTTTTACAAATGTCCGTTTCCCTCTCTTCTTATTGTAATAGCATAGCTTTTACAATGTAATATGATAGCTATTACACTGTAAAAGCTATGCTTTTGTGATGTAAAAAGAGCGTTTTAGCGACGTAATATGATAGCTTTTACCCTGTTTTTGCACAACTTGGGAAAAATCATTTCTACCAAACGCGAACTGGATTATTACATATTTCGACCTAAAATCTCTATTTTGCGTTGCAAGGCAGTGCGTCATTTGTTCGCAAATCCATGCTTCGGAAATGACGTTGCCCATGCAGTCAGATTGTCAATCCTTTTAGCTTAAATTGATTCTATGAAGTAAATCAACTGGGCACGCTGCCCCTTTGTCAGGTTGCGGAAGTTCACCACGGCGTTATAGGCATCGCTCTTTCCTCCCTCCTTGCTGCAGCCGTGCCACATAATGGCCTCTACGACGTTGCGCGCGCGGCAGTCATGCAGGCGCTCTACGCCACCGCCACACTTGCCTGCCAGTCCGCGGCCCCACAGAGGTGTGGTGCGGCACCAGCCCGTACGTATGTCGTTCTTCATCCACAGACGGTGCTGTACGAAGTCAGTGTATGGCCATATCTTCTGCTTTGGATAGCGTGGCATGTCGTTATCGCCGAAGAGCTTGTTAGGGTCTTGTATGTGGTCTTCGCCGGTAGTCCATGAAGGACGGTGACAGTTGGCACAACCTATCTGCGTAAACAGTTTCTTGCCTTCCTTGAAGTCTTCGGTGGTAGTGTTACGTGCTGCAGGCACAGCCAGTCCGCGGTGCCATATCATGAGGTTCTTGTACTGGTCCTGTGACATCTCCGCGTCAAGAGTCTTGCTGGTGAGGTATGTGTATATGTCGCTCTCCAGATTGCCCGTATGCCACTCTGGGTGTGCATGTGTAGGGTCAATGCGGTTGATGTATTCCGTAAATCCAGCCTGCACGTCAGGGTCTTGTGACGACTTCGTGGCATAGTATGTGCCGGCAAGGTCGAGGTAGTGGTAGCGACGGTCAGGGCGTGTCACATTGGTGATGTTCCAGATGGCGTTGGCACCGGCGGCGTCAAGTATCGGACCGCGTGAAAGTGCGTAGGTGTAGCGACGCACGTACTTTGTTCCGTCACCCTGCAGCGAGTTGCTGTAGTAGCTGTTCCATGTGTTCGTAGACTGGTCCCACATGGCAGGGTTCAGTGCGTTGGTCTTGCCTATGCTGTTATAGAATGTGCTTTCCTTTTCCCACTGCTTGG